>JAGCFF010000091.1 GCA_017650285.1 Bacteroidales bacterium | reverse complement strand
GCCTGCACCGGGGTTCCAAGCACTTTCACGCCATATTTCTCCAGCACGCCGCTGCGGTCGAGCTCCACTCCGCAGTTGAGCGCGGTCTGGCCTCCGAATGTCAGCATTATGCCGTCGGGACGTTCCTTTTCTATCACCTTCTCCACGAAGTAGGGAGTCACCGGAAGCAGGTAGACGCTGTCCGCCACACCCTCCGATGTCTGCACCGTGGCTATGTTGGGGTTGATGAGCACTGTAGATATGCCTTCCTCCGCCAGGGCTTTCAGGGCCTGGCTGCCGCTGTAGTCGAATTCTCCGGCCTGTCCTATCTTGAGGGCTCCGGATCCTAGCAGAAGCACTTTGCTGAACTTTTTCATAGCATAGATACGAAGCGGTTGAACAGATACATTGTGTCGAGAGGGCCGCTGGAGGCCTCGGGGTGGAACTGAACGGAGAAGAAGGGCAGGCTGCGGTGCCTTATGCCCTCGTTCGTGCCGTCGTTCAGGTTCACGAAGAGCGGCTCCCAGTCTGCGGGCAGGGTCTTCTCGTCGACCGCATAACCGTGGTTCTGGGAGGTAATGAAGCATTTGTCGCTGCCGGCCATCCTCACCGGCTGGTTGTGGCCGCGATGGCCGTATCTCAGCTTGTATGTCTGCGCACCGGCAGCCTTCGCGAGCAGCTGGTTGCCCATACAGATGCCGAACACCGGCTTGCCGATGTTCATAGTCTGCCTTATGTGTTCCACGGCGGCTCCGCAGTAATCCGGATTGCCGGGACCGTTCGAGATGAACAGGCCGTCATAGGAACTTGTCGCGGGATCGGCGTTGAAATCGTAGTCCCAGGGGACACGGATCACCTCGACGCCCGTCTTCAGCAGGCAGCGGATTATGTTGTGCTTGACTCCGCAGTCCACCAGGACGATCTTCCTGGCAGCGCCGGAGTTGTAGCGTATGACTTCCCTGCAGGATGCAGTGGCCACGAGGTTCGTGACATTGGGATCGTCGAAAGGCAGGGCGGCGGCATCGTCCTGCACCAGTCGTCCGAGCATCGAGCCGTCTTCGCGGAGTATCTGCGTCAGGCGGCGTGTGTCCACTCCCCAGATTCCGGGTATGCCCTGCTCCTTCAGCCACTCGTCGAGGCTTTCGGCAGCGCTCCAGTGGCTGTAGTCGAAAGAAAGGTCCGAGATAATGAGGGCACGTACGTGGATGGCTTCCGACTCGAAGGTCGCCTGCAGTCCGTCACTGTCGACGCGGCGGGCAGGAACTCCGTAGTTTCCTATCAGGGGATATGTCACGCACAGCAGCTGGCCTTCGAACGACGGATCGGTCAGCGTTTCGGGATATCCCACCATCGCTGTGGAAAAGACTGTTTCGCCGTTCGCCGGCACGGCGGCCCCGAAGGAATATCCCGGGAATACCATTCCGTTCGCCAGCTCCAGCCTGCAAGTCTTGAAATCCGGATAACTCATCTTTCTTCTATTCTACTGTTACACTTTTGGCAAGGTTGCGGGGCATATCGACATCCAGCCCTTTGAGCACTGCTATGTGGTATGCCAGCATCTGCAGCGGAAGCACGTTCACGAGAGGGGAAAGCAGGGCTTCCACGGGCGGAACCTCCACGATATGGCTGGCAATGTTCCTCACCTCTTCGTCCCCTTCCGTGACTATCGCCAGTATGCGGCCGTTGCGCGCCTGGACTTCCTTCATATTGCTTATTATCTTCTGATAGAGCTGATGGTGGGTCGCCAGGAATACGATGGGCATATTCTCGTCGACCAGCGCTATCGGGCCGTGTTTCATCTCTGCGGCCGGATAGCCTTCTGCGTGGATGTAGCTTATCTCCTTGAGCTTCAGCGCCCCTTCCATAGCCACGGGATAGTTGTAGCCTCGGCCCAGGTACAGGAAATTGCTTGCTGAGGTATATTTGGCGGCCAGGTCCTTGATACAGTCGTTGGCCTTGAGCATTTTCTTCATCTTGTCGGGAACGGCGGCAAGCTCACCCACCAGCCGGCAGTATTCCCTGCGGTCGAGCGTTCCGAGCTCCAGCCCGAGCGCCAGGGAGAGCATCACCAGCACAGCCACCTGGCCGGTGAAGGCCTTTGTCGATGCGACGCCCAGCTCCGGGCCTACGTGGATGTATATTCCAGTGTCGGATTCTCTCGCTATGCTGCTGCCCACGGCATTCACTATGCCGAAGACAAGGGCTCCTGCGCTCTTGGCCAGTTCTATCGCGGCGAGGGTGTCGGCCGTCTCGCCGCTCTGGCTTATCGCTATCACTATGTCGTCGGGCTCGATGACCGGATTGCGGTAGCGGAATTCCGAAGCGTATTCGACGTCCACGCGGCGGCGGCAGAGCTGTTCGATGAGCTGCTTGCCTATCAGGCCGGCGTGCCAGCTTGTGCCGCAGGCCACGATTATTATGTTCCTGGCGTTGACGAGGCGGTCGTGGCAGTCGCGCAGGGCGGACAGCACTATCCTGTTCTCCTCCTCTTTCTCCCCCAGTATCACGCGCCCTCGCATACAGTCGCGCAGGCAGTCGGGCTGCTCGAAGATCTCCTTCAGCATAAAATGGGGATATCCGCCCTTGCTCAGGCGGGAGATGTCCATATCCACCTCGTGAACGGTGACACTGTCCCTGTCCCCGACGAGAGTGGTCATCCGGATTTCTTTTCCGGGACGGATGTCGGCTATGTCCCCGTCATTTACGTAAACCACCTGACGGGTGTATTCTATCATCGGCGTAGCGTCGCTCGCGATGAAATATTCGCTGCGGTCAGTCCCGATGCCTATCACCAGCGGGCTGGCCTTGCGGGCCACGACTATATGCTTCGGATCGTTGCGTTCGGTCACCGCTATCGCATAGGCTCCGAAACAGCGGTTGAGGGCACGCCTCACCGCATCGGCCAGCCGGCGGCCGTTCGACTTGTAGAAGTAGTCGATGAGCTGCACCAGCACTTCGGTGTCGGTGTCGCTGCGGAAGGTGTATCCACGCTCCAGAAGCTGCTCCTTGATGTACTGGTAGTTCTCTATGATGCCGTTGTGGACGATGGCAAGTTCGCCGCTCATCGATATGTGAGGATGGGCGTTGGCGGTGCAGGGATCTCCGTGGGTAGCCCAGCGGGTATGCGCTATACCGCAGCATCCGGAAGTATCCTTCCCTTCCGCCAGGGCTTTGAGGCGGCTGACCCTGCCTTCGGACTTTATGACCTCCAGGGTACCGGGACGGCCTTCTTCGGCAGCCGGGCGCAGAATGCATACGCCGGCACTGTCATACCCTCTGTATTCCAGCTTCTGAAGCCCCTCGATGAGTATCGGGAAGGCTTGTCTGTCACCTACGTATCCTACTATTCCGCACATAAGGCCTAAGTTCTCTTTACGTGTTCTTCATTCAGTCCGTGAAGGGCTGTCGGATAGTTTCCGTCAAAGCAGGCAAGGCACAGGTCGCTGCAGCGGCCGGAAGCCATCATTCCCTCCTCCGAGAGGAAGGCAAGGGAGTCTGCACCTATCTTTTCCCTGACTTCCTCGACCGTCTGGCTTGCGCTGATGAGCTCCTCCCTGCTCTTGATGTCCACTCCGTAGAAACAGGGGTTGCGAAGCGGGGCGCTGGCGATGCGGACGTGGACTTCTGTCGCTCCGGCCTCGCGCAGCATCCTGACAATGCGCATCGAAGTGGTGCCGCGAACTATGGAGTCGTCTATCAGGACAACCCTCCTGCCTCCCACGACGCTCTTGACCGCAGAAAGCTTCATCCGCACGCCTTTGTCGCGCAGGGTCTGGGAAGGCTCGATGAAGGTGCGGCCCACATATTTGCTCTTGATGAGCCCCATCTCATAGGGCAGTCCGCCTGCCTCGGCGTAACCCATTGCGGCGCTGAGGCTGCTGTCGGGAACCCCGACCACTATGTCGGCGTCTGCAGGAGCCTCGCCGTAGAGTATCCTGCCCGATTCCTTGCGGTACGAATGGACGTTGCAGCCCTCTATGTCGCTGTCGGGCCGCGCGAAATAGACATATTCCATCGCGCACATAGCGTGACGGCAGTCCGTGGCGAAGAAACTGCTGCGCAGTCCGTGACTGTCGATGGTCACTATCTCGCCGGGAGCCACGTCCCTGACGAAAGTCGCTCCTATGACATCGAAAGCGCAGGTCTCGCTGGCCACCACATAGCCTCCGTTGGACAGCCTTCCTATGGAGAGCGGCCTGAGGCCGTTGCTGTCGCGGCAGGCATATATCCTGTTGGCGGTCATCACCAGAAAGGCGAAGGCCCCTTCTATCTGCTTGAGCGCATTGATGAGATTGTATATCCTCGGACGGTTTCCGCCGGTCGGGGATTTCTTGATGAGATGCGCCAGAATCTCGCTGTCGGACGAGGTCTGGAACAGGCTGCCGGTGTTTTCGAGCATCGTGCGCAGCTCCCGGTAATTCACAAGGTTGCCGTTGTGGGCCAGTGCGAAATCGCCGGTGCCGTGACGGAAGAGGAAGGGCTGGACATTCTCCAGCACATCAGCCCCGGTGGTGGAATACCTCACGTGGCCTATCGCCATCCTGCCTCTGAGCCGCGCTATCCTGGCTTCGTCGAACACTTCGTGCACAAGCCCCTCTCCCTTCTGGCAGAACAGCTCACCGCTGCTGTCAGCAGTTACGATGCCGCAGCCTTCCTGACCCCGGTGCTGCATCGAATGCAGACCGTAATAGGTCATCTCGGCCGCATCGGGCGATCCGTAGATCCCGAATACTCCGCATTCTTCGTGGAGGGACCTGTCTTCGAAAGTGTCCATTTTCATCAATATGCGCTGTTGTGTACTCCTACCGCACGTCCGCTGGGATCGTTCTTCCCTGCGAACGATGCATCCCACTGCAGGGCTTCTGCCGTCGAGCAGGCCACGCTCGGCACGCTGGGCACCGACCTGGCGGCCGACTCGCTGGGGAAATGCTCTGCAAATATGCTTCTGTAGTAATATTCTTCCTTGTTGCGGGGCGGATTGACGGGGAAGCGCTCCTGCGCCGCCGCCATCTCGCTGTCCGACACCTGAGTCTCAACGAGGGCCTTCAGGCTGTCGATCCAGGAGTAGCCCACTCCGTCGGAGAACTGCTCCTTCTGCCTGTAAAGCACGCTCTGGGGCAGCATATCCGAGAAAGCCTCCCTGAGGATGCGTTTCTCCATCTCGTTTCCCGGGCACATCTTGGCCCTGGGGTCGAGACGCATCGCCACGTCGAGGAACTCCTTGTCGAGGAAGGGAACCCTGCCCTCGACGCCCCAGGCCAGCAGCGACTTGTTCGCCCTCAGGCAGTCATACAGATGCAACTTGTCGAGCTTGCGCACCGTCTCCTCGTGGAACGCCCTGGCGTCGGGAGCCTTGTGGAAATAGAGATATCCTCCGAACACTTCGTCCGCACCTTCGCCGCTGAGCACCATCTTGATGCCCATA
Organism: Bacteroidales bacterium; assembly: GCA_017650285.1. GTDB lineage: Bacteria > Bacteroidota > Bacteroidia > Bacteroidales > UBA932 > Equibacterium. Next base: position 4,162 of record JAGCFF010000091.1, on the reverse strand, counting down.
CTCTTGATGACCCTGGCCAGCAGGTACATAGGAGTGCTGGCGCGCACGGTGGTGATGTCGTATGTTTCTATGTGGTAGATCACATCCTTGAGGGCGTCCAGACCTTCCTGCACTGTATAGTTGATCTCGTGGTGTACGGTACCCAGATAATCGGCGACCTCGCGGGCACGCACCAGGTCCGGCGCTCCGGCCAGGCCTATGGCAAACGAGTGGAGCTGAGGCCACCAGGCATCGTGCACGTCGTCCGATTCGATACGCTTCTTTGCATATTTCTTGGCGATGGCCGAGATTATCGAGCTGTCGAGTCCGCCTGAAAGCAGCACGCCGTAAGGCACGTCGCTCATCATCTGGCGCTTCACCGCAGAGAGCAGCGACACCCTCAGGTCGTCGATGTCCACGGGGTTGTCCCTGACTTCGTCGTAGTCCATCCAGTCGCGCTTGTACCAGCGAGTCATCTTGTTGTCCTTGCTGTAGTAGTAATAGCCGGGAGGGAAAGGACGGTAGGTGTCGCACTGCCCCTCGAGAGCCTTCAGCTCGCTGGCCACGTAGACCCTGCCCTCGGCGTCTGAGCCGATGTAGAGCGATTCCACGCCGATAGGGTCGCGGGCGATCAGGAAAGAGTCGTCCTCCTCGTCGTAGAGGGCGAAAGCGAAGATGCCGCTGATGTCCTCGAGGAAGTCGATGCCCTTCATCTTGTAGAGGGCAAGTATGACCTCGCAGTCCGAACCTGTCTGGAATTCATACAGGCCTTTCATCGCTTCGCGGATGGCCTGGTGGTTGTATATCTCGCCGTTCACCGCAAGGACCTGTTTCCGGTCCGGGGAGAACAGAGGCTGGCGGCCTGACTGGGGGTCTACGATGGAAAGACGTTCGTGGGTCAGGATGCAGCTGCCGCCGCACCAGATGCCGCTCCAGTCCGGGCCCCTGTGACGCAGCCGCCTGGACATTTCAAGTGCTTTCTCCCTGAGTTCGGGAGTCTGCTCCTGTATGTTGAATATTGCTGTGATTCCGCACATAGCTATTTCCTGGTTAGATAAGAATCGATCTGCGATGCTGCCTGTCGGCCCGATGCCAGGGCCCTGACCACGAGGCTGGCCCCGCTGGCGGCGTCTCCTGCCAGGAATACGTTCTCGGCAAGAGGCTTGTGCTCCGGCTTGAGGAATCCCATTGCAAGCAGGACCATATCGCATTCTATTATTTCCTTGTTTCCGTCGAGTTTCATTATGGGGCGGCCTCCCTCGGGATTCGGCTCCCAGACAACACCTTCCACCTCAACGCCGGTGAGCTGGCCGTCCTTTCCTATGAAACGGTTGGAGTTGAGAAGCCAGCGGCGGGTGCAGCCTTCGTGGTGCGAAGAGCTGGTGCGCTTGATGTTGGGCCACATAGGCCAGGGTGTCGCAGGGTTGTATCCCTCCGGGGGCTCGGGCATGATCTCTATCTGTGTGACTTCGGTCGCGCCCTGACGGATGACGGTGCCGATGCAGTCCGATCCGGTGTCTCCGCCGCCGATGACAAGCACCTTCTTGCCCTTGGCGCTGATGCGCTCATCGTCGCTGAACTGCTGTCCTGCGAGCACGCGGTTCTGCTGTCCCAGCAGCTGCAGGGCGAGATATATGCCCTTGAGATCGCGGCCCTCGATCCTGAGGTCGCGCGCCGTGGGTGTTCCGGTGCAGATGGCATAGGCGTCGTAGCCTTCGGGCAGATTGTCTTCCTCGATGGTCTGTCCGTAGAGGAAGCTGATGCCTTCGGCCTCCATCAGTTTTATTCGCCTGTCGATGACAGACTTGTTCAGCTTGAAGTTGGGAATGCCGAAACGCAGCAGTCCGCCGGCGGCCTCGTTCTTGTCGTAGACCGTGACTTCGTAGCCCATCTTGTTCAGCTGGTTCGCAGTGGACAGGCCTGAAGGGCCGGCTCCTATCACAGCCACCTTCTTTCCGTTGCGCTTGTATTCGTTTACGGGCACATAGCCCTCGAGAAATGCTCTTTCGACTATTGCACATTCGTTCTCACGGCAGGTCACCGGCTCTCCCAGAGTCAGGTTCAGCACGCAGCTCTTCTCGCACAGGGCGGGACAGATGCGTCCGGTGAATTCCGGAAAATCGTTGGTCAGGGAAAGTATCTTGTAGGCCTTCTCCCATTCTCCCTTGTACAGGGCGTCCTGCCATTCCGGCTGCTTGTTGCCGAGCGGGCAGGCCCAGTGGCAGAACGGCACTCCGCAGTCCATGCAGCGGGAAGCCTGGAGCTGGCGGTCCCTTGAATTGAGAGTCTGCTCTACCTCTCCGAAATCGCGTATGCGGTCTTCTACAGCGCGATAGCCAGCCTCGATGCGAGGCACACTCATAAATGCTTTAGGATTTCCCATAACGTCATTCAGCTTTAATTTCGGCAAGCTTGTCCTGCAACTTGCGCAACTGTTCTTCTTTCAGCACCCTCTTGTATTCGATGGGGATTACCTGTATGAATTCGCCGGCATAGTGGTTCCAGTCGTCGAGCATCGTGCGGGCGAGCTTCGATCCCGAATAGAGCCAGTGCCTGCGGATGAGGTCGTGCAGCTCGTTGCGGTAGCCCGACTCCTCGATGAGGCTGAGTTCCACCATATCCATATTGCAGAAGTAGTCGAACTTGTGGGTGGGGTCCCACACGTAGGCGATGCCGCCGCTCATTCCGGCAGCGAAGTTGCGTCCCGTGGTTCCCAGCACTACCACCCTGCCGCCGGTCATATACTCGCAGCAATGGTCTCCGGCACCTTCCACTACGGCGATGGCGCCAGAATTGCGCACGGCGAAACGCTCGCCCACACAGCCGTTGATGTACATCTCGCCGGCCGTTGCGCCATAGAGGCCCGTGTTGCCCGCGATCATATTGTGCTCAGCGACGTAGGTGCTGCGGATAGGCGGCATAATGGCGATCCTTCCGCCCGACAGTCCCTTGCCGAAATAGTCGTTGGTCTCGCCTTCCAGCTTCAGGTTCACGCCCTTGGCGAGGAATGCGCCGAACGACTGGCCGGCAGAGCCCTTGAAATAGATGTTTATCGTAGAATCCGGCAGGCCTTCGGCGCCGTACTTTTCGGCTATCATTCCGGAAAGCATAGTGCAGCAGGCACGGTCGGTGTTCCGTATGTCGTAGTTCAGGTTGACCTCCTTTCCGCTTTCGAGTGCAGGAGCGGCGGCGGCGATGATCTCACGGTCCTTTACGCTGCCGACTGAAGTGAAAGGCCTGCCGTCCCAGTGCAGGTCGCAGCCCTCCATGCGATGCAGCAGCCTGCCGAAGTCGAGGGTAGCCTGTTTCGATCCAGCGGCGAGCGGCTTGAGCTCCACGAGGTCGGTGCGGCCGATGATGTCGTCCAGCTTGCGGAAGCCCATCTGAGCCAGATACTCGCGCACCTCCCTGGCCAGGAAAGTGAAATAGTTCACAATATACTCGTAGCGGCCGCGGAAACGCTTGCGCAGTTCGGGATCCTGGGTGGCCACGCCCACAGGGCAGGTGTTGGTGTTGCATTTGCGCATCATCACGCAGCCCAGCACGATCAGGGGCAGAGTGCCAAAGCCGAATTCGTCGGCTCCGAGGAGGGCCATCAGGATGACGTCCCTTCCGTCCTTGATCTGGCCGTCGGTCTGCAGGCGCACCTTGCCCCTCAGTCCGTTCAGGGCCAGGGTCTGCTGAGCCTCCGCCAGGCCGATTTCAGGAGAGATGCCCGCGAAGCGCATAGACGACACGGGAGAAGCTCCGGTACCGCCCTCGGCGCCTGAGATGACGATGATGTCGGCGTTGGCCTTGGCCACTCCGGCAGCCACGGTGCCGACTCCGCTCTCAGCCACCAGCTTGACGCTGACGGCAGCCTTCGGATTGACATTCTTGAGGTCGAAGATGAGCTGTGACAGGTCCTCGATCGAATAGATGTCGTGGTGAGGCGGAGGAGAGATCAGGGAAATGCCCGGAATAGAGTTGCGGGTCTTGGCGATGATCTTGTCGACCTTGAAGCCGGGAAGTTGTCCGCCCTCGCCGGGTTTTGCACCCTGGGCAACCTTGATCTGGATCTCCTGGGCGTTGACAAGGTATTCCGCGGTGACGCCGAAACGTCCCGAAGCTATCTGCTTGGTCTTAGAGCTGAGGGAGATGCCGTCCACTTCGCTGTGGTAGCGGGCATTGTCCTCTCCGCCCT
>JAGCFF010000090.1 GCA_017650285.1 Bacteroidales bacterium | reverse complement strand
GACGAAGAGGCAAGACGCGAGTGGCTCAAATATCTTCCCGAGAGCCACATCATCCTCGGCAACAAGCACGACAACTTCTGGGAGATGGGCGACACCGGTCCCTGCGGCCCCTGCAGCGAGATCCACATCGACCTGCGCAGCGAAGAAGAGCGCGCAAAGGTCGACGGCGTAACTCTCGTGAACCAGGGCCACCATCTCGTCATCGAGATATGGAACCTCGTGTTCATGCAGTTCAACCGCAAGGCCAACGGTTCGCTGGAGCCGCTGCCCGCAAAGCACGTCGACACCGGTATGGGTTTCGAACGCCTCTGCATGGCATTGCAGGGCAAGCAGAGCAACTACGACACCGACGTCTTCACCGATATGATCGATGCCATCTCCGCTCTCAGCGGCAAGAAATACGAGCCTGAGACCGAGGTCGGAGTGGCGATGAGGGTCATCGCAGACCACATCCGCGCCATCAGCTTCTCGATAGCCGACGGCCAGCTGCCTTCCAACGTGAAGGCCGGCTATGTGATCCGCCGCATCCTCCGCAGGGCCGTACGCTACGGCTACACATTCCTCGGCTTCAAGGAGCCGTTCCTGTGCAGGCTCGTGCCGAATCTCGTGGCCCAGATGGGCGACGCATTCCCCGAGCTGCGCAAGCAGAACGAGCTGATAGTTCGCGTCATCAAGGAAGAGGAAGAAGCTTTCCTGCGCACCCTCGACAAGGGAATAAGGCTGATGGACAACATTATGGCCAAGGCTGCCGACAGCAAGAAGATCAGCGGCGTGGACGCCTTCACCCTCTATGACACCTACGGCTTCCCCATCGACCTCAGCGAGCTGATAGCCCGCGAGAACGGCTACACCATCGACCTGGACGAGTTCAACGTGGAGCTCGAGAAGCAGAAGCAGCGCGCCCGCAACGCCACTGCCATCGAAGCCGGCGACTGGCTCAGCGTAGGTCCCGACACCGTCACCGAGTTCGTGGGATACGACACTATGACTGCTGATGTCAGGATCGTGCGCTACCGCACCGTCAAGGCCAAGAACAAAGAGCAGATACAGCTTGTGTTCGACCGCACCCCGTTCTACGGAGAGATGGGCGGTGAGGTCGGAGATTCCGGCTGGATCAGCGCAGGCGACGAAAAGATAGCCATCACCAACACCATAAAGGAGAACGGCCTGCCGATACATATCGCAGAGCGTTTGCCTTCTGACCTTCAGGCCACTTTCAAGGCAGAGGTCGACGCAGAGCGCCGCATATGCATCCAGAACAACCACTCCGCAACCCACCTGCTGCACGCAGCCCTGCGCAAGGTGCTCGGCACGCACGTGGAGCAGAAAGGTTCGTTCGTAGGCCCCGAGTCGTTCCGCTTCGACTTCTCTCACTACGAGAAACTGTCGCACGAGCAGATCAGCGAAGTAGAGCGCCTCGTGAACAAGATGATCCGTGCCAATGCACAGCTCCAGGAATACCGCGACGTTCCCATCGAGGAAGCCCGCAATATGGGTGCTATGGCACTCTTCGGCGAGAAGTACGGCAACAGCGTGCGCGTGATCAAGTTCGGTGACTCCGTAGAGCTCTGCGGCGGCTGCCACGCTCCCGCCACCGGCTCGATCGGTTTCTTCCGCATCATCAGCGAAAGCGCCATCGCCGCCGGCGTCCGCCGTATCGAAGCCACCACCGGCCTCAGGGCCGAGATTATGGTGGACAATATGGAGGAGACCATCGGCGCCATCCGCGAAATGCTCAACAACGCTCCGGACATCCTGACTGCAATACGCAAGACCGTCGATTCCAACGAGTCTTACCGCAAGGCTATGGAAGCCGTACAGCAGGAGCGCGCCGTCAACATCAAGAACAGCGTGAAAGCCACCGCCCATACAGCAGACGGAATCACCATTATGACGCTTCGCAGCTGTATTAGCATGGAACTTGCAAGGAACGTGGCATTCCTGCTCCATTCGGAGACCACAGCGTCAGCATTCATCGCTGCTTTCGAGAGCGAAGACAACAAGCCTTGCCTGGTGCTTATGTACACCGACGACCTCGTCGCCCAGGGCAAGGATGCCGGCAAGGACATCCGCGAGGCTGCCAAACTGATCCAGGGAGGCGGCGGCGGACAGAAGTTCCTGGCCACAGCCGGAGGCAAGAACGTTGAAGGTCTGTCAGAAGCGGCAGAAGTACTTGTAAAACTGGCAACAGGCAAATAATCCTATCTTGAACAGACTCGACCGATACCTGCTCAAATCCTTCATTGGCCCGTTCGCACTGGTGTTCTTCATCGTGCTGTTCATCCTTGTGATGCAGTTCCTGTGGGTATACATCGACGAACTTGTGGGCAAGGGTCTCGGTTTTGCGGTCATAGCGGAATTCATGGGCTGGGGTGCCTGCACCATCCTGCCTATGGTGCTTCCCCTGTCGACCCTGCTGGCTTCCATAATGACTATGGGCGGCCTGGGAGAGAACAACGAGCTGCTGGCGATGAAAGCCGCCGGCATCTCCCTCGGCAGGACTATGCTCCCGCTTATGATAATCTCGCTGCTCATCACTACCGGAGCGTTCTTCATCTCGAACGAGCTCATTCCGGTGGCATACGAGCGCATCTACGCCCTGCGTGACGACATCGGCCGCACCAAGGACGAGATCAAGATTCCGAACGGAGTGTTCTACGACGGTATCGAAGGCTACACCCTCAGGGTCGAGAGCCAGGACGAGGATACGGGAATGATGCACAACCTGATGGTCTACGACCACACGGCCAACATCGGAAACAACTCCCTCATCCTCGCCGAGTCCGGCAAGATCCAGATCACCGACGACAAGAAATACCTGATATTCGACCTCTACAACGGCCGTTCATACGACGAGACCAACCGTATGGGCTACCGTGACACCACTCTCGACCAGGATATCATCAGCTTCAAGGAACAGCGCATATACATCTCGCTGGCCAACTACACGTTCACCCGCGACGAGAACGGCGACCGCTTCAGCGACGAGATAATGTCACAGGACCTGCACGACCTGCACCACGACAGGGATTCCATCCTCGGAGACTTCAACGTGAACTATTCGAACCTGCTGCGCAAGTTCGTCTACAACTTCAACCTGGAATACTATCCCCAGATAGACACCACGGTGCAGAAAGAGCCGCTGCCTCTCTTCGACCTCAAAGGCCTGAGGAGCAAGCTCGACTCGACTATGTCCGAAGAGCAGAAGCTGTCCGTCCTCGTCACGGCCAAGAATGAATTCGAGAACGGCGGTCTGAGCGCCATCGACACATACGAAAGGGACACCTTCAGATACCTGAGCCCCACCAGGAAGATGCTGGTGGAGATGTGCCGCAAGTTCACCCTTGCCCTCGCCTGCCTGCTGTTCTTCTTCATCGGAGCGCCGCTCGGGGCCATCATACGCAAAGGAGGTCTCGGAACGCCCGTGATCATCTCCATACTGTTCTTCGTCTTCTACTGGGTGATCGACACCACCGGAGTCAAACTCGCGAGGGACGGAAATATGGATGAAGTGGTGGGAGCGGTCCTGTCTTCGGCCGTCCTCCTGCCTATCGGCGCGTTCCTCACCTGGCAGGCCACCACCGACTCGCCCCTCTTCAACTCGGACTCCTGGAAGGCATTGCTGCGGAAGATCTGGGCACCCGTGGGCGCATTCTTCAGGCGCGCTTCAAACTTCCTGAGACGCAAGAAAGGCCGCATCGACATCGTCTATATGGGTACTCCGGAGTTTGCTGTTGCACCGCTCAAGGCCCTTATGGAGCAGACCGACTACAATATCGCCGCAGTGGTGACCGTGCCCGACAAGGCTTCGGGCCGAGGCCTGCAGGTGCACGAAAGTGCCGTCAAGAAGTTCGCTGCGGAGCACAATATTCCCGTTCTCCAGCCTGAGAAGCTCAAGGATCCGGATTTCCTCGCACAGCTGAAATCCTACGATCCCGACCTGTTCATAGTGGTTGCCTTCCGTATGCTTCCCAAGGAAGTGTGGAGCATGCCGCGACTGGGCACCTTCAACCTCCACGCATCCATTCTGCCTCAGTACCGCGGTGCCGCTCCCATCAACTGGGCCATCATCAACGGTGAGAAGCAGACCGGTGTCACCACCTTCATGATCGACGAAAAGATCGACACGGGCGGCATCCTCTACAACGACTACTGCCCCATCGAGATATATGACAACGCCGGCACCCTGCACGACAAGCTGGCCGAGAAAGGCTCCGAGCTTGTGGTCAAGACAGCCAGGGCCCTCGTCAAGAAGAAAGTCACCCCTTCACCCCAGGTGGCCTTCAGCGAACTCAAGCCGGCTCCCAAGATTACCCGCGAGACCTGCCAGATCGACCTCGAAGACGAGGCTTCTGCAATCTGCCTGCTTGTCCGCGGTCTCTCGCCCTATCCCGGAGCTCACCTCAACCTAGTGTCTGAGGACGGCACCGTCACCGACGTGAAAGTCTACGACGCCTTCGTTCCCGACAGGGAGGAGCAGCTGGCCAAAGGCCAGATAGCCACCGACGGCAAGACCTATCTCTCAGTGGGATGCGCCGTAGGCAACCTGCGCATTATGGACATCCAGCTCGCCGGCAAGAAACGTCTCAAGATAGAAGAATTCCTGAAAGGCTTCAGGGATGCATCCAAATATCATTTCGAATGACAACCGTTATCCTGGCGCACGGAGAGTTCCCCTCTTCCGATAGGACTCTCGGCATCCTGAAGCAGGCCGACCGCATCATCTGCTGCGACGGAGCCGCCGAAAGGCTGCTGGAAGAAGGCATTGTTCCCGACCTGATCGTTGGCGACATGGACTCTCTTCCGGAAGCGCTCCAGCAGCGCTATGCCGATATAATCTGCCGGGACAGCGACCAGGAGACCAACGACCTCACCAAGGCCTTCAACGCCGCCGTGGAGCCTCTGCCCGACACCATCCACATTCTCGGAGCCACCGGCAAACGGGAAGACCACACCCTGGCCAACGTGTCGCTGCTGGCCGACTATGCCGAAGCGCTCGCAGGCAGCGGATGCGACATAGATATGATAACGGAAAGCGGCGTCTTCCGCGCCTTCTGCGCCAAAGATGCCAGCTTCAGCTGTCCCCTCGGCGTTGAAATCTCGATATTCGCCTTCGACAACACCCTTCAGATGAGCTGCGAGGGCCTGTTCTATAAAACGGACAGAGTCACCTTCGACACGTTATGGAAGGCGACTCTGAACCACAGTATTGCAGAGCAATTCTCACTTCACCTCAACCACCCGGCCAAGGTGGTGGTGTTCATCTGCAACTGATCATTGTTTTTCGGGCTGGTGCTTATACTTGAACAGTATGGCGAATAGGATTCCGACTACCAGTGCGTAGGCCGCGAAGATCAGCCAGACTGTCCTCCACTCCGGATCGTAAGCGGCTGTGTCCTCGATGAAGTGGTTCACCACGAGACCGGCCACCCAGGTTCCGAGCGAAGCTCCGATGCCGTTTGTCATCAGCATGAAGAGGCCCTGGGCGCTTGAGCGGATGCCGGGGTCAACATTCTCATTGACGAACAGCGAGCCTGAGATGTTGAAGAAATCGAATGCCACGCCGTAGACGATGCAGCTAAGCACGAAAAGCCAAACTCCGCTTCCGGGGTTGCCGATGCCGAAGAATCCGAAGCGCAGCACCCATCCGAACATAGCGATGAGCATCACTTTCTTGATGCCGAACTTCTTCATGAAGAACGGGATCAGCAGGATGCAGAGGGTTTCGGAAATTTGGCTCAGGGAGATCAGGGCGTTGGCGTTGTTGGCTCCCCAGGTGTCAGCGAAGAGGGGGTTGCCCTGGAACGACTTGATGAATGTGTTGGCATAGCCGTTGGTGATCTGAAGCGCAGCACCGAGCAGCATCGAGAATATGAAGAATATGGCGAAACGGCTGTCCTTGAAAAGCCTGAAGGCGGACAGGCCGGTGGCCTCTGCGAAAGACTGGGTGGCAGCGCTCTTCGGCTTGCAGGGGCAGTTCGGAAGGGTCAGGGCATAGACTGTGAGGACTATGCTGAGGATACCTGAAACAAAGAACTGCTCGTAGGAATTCTGGAACTGGACACCCTGGGAATTGCGCACGAAATTGACGAAGAGCATCGAGCAGATGAAGCCGACGGTGCCGAACACCCTGATGGGCGGGAAATCCTTAACGGGATCCTTGCCGCTGACCTCGAGCGCATTGAATGCCACTGAATTGGAAATGGCGATGGTGGGCATATAGAACGCCACGCTGATGGTATACAGGGTGTAGAAGAGGCCGAACTGGGCTCCGCTTCCGGCACTCATCGCATACCAGGCAAGCGCCAGCATCGAAAGGCCGGCAAGCGCGTGGCAGAGGGAGAGCACCTTCTGCGCGGGAATCCATTTGTCAGCTACTATACCCGCAAGGGCCGGCATAAAGATCGACACGAAACCCTGGGTGGCAAAGAACAGCCATATCTTGCTTCCGAATCCGGCCAGGGCGAGGTAGCTGCCCATAGAGGTCAGGTATGCACCCCAGACGGCGAATTGCAGGAAACTGAGAATGATCAGCTTTAATGTTGTATTCTTCATATCTGATGATTGTTTTTACTTCGGAGCCAGACGATAGAGGTAGAGCACAATTATCGTAAACACCACGTTGGGCAGCCAGATGGCCACGAACGGAGGCATCAGGTCAGTGCGGACGAACATTTCGCTGAAGCGCTGGAACAGGATATAGGAGAAGCAAAGTCCCACTCCGATACCGATGTTGAGGCCCAGTCCTCCCCTGCGCTTGCGGCTGGACAGCGCCAGGCCCATTATGGTCAGGATGAAGGCCGAGAAAGGCAGGGCGGTACGGGAATACTTCTCGATGAGCGAATAGTCCACGGACTTGTCGCCCCTCATCTTCTGCGTCTCGATGAGCTGGTCAAGCTCCTTGACTGTGAGGGTCTGCATCACGTTGCTCCGTCGCAGGAAATCCTCCAGCGTAAGGTCGATCACGGTGTCGCGGTCCTTGCCGGCCCTGACATATTCGTTGCCGTACTGGTCGTAGTTGCGGATGAAATAGTTGTGGAGCTTCCAGCCGTTGATGGTGGTGTCCCACACTGCAGTCTCGGCAGAGAGCTTCGACGTTATCTTGTTGTCTTCTATGGTTTCGAGCGAGAAGCGGTAGGCGGTGCTGTTGAAGGAGCTGAAGCTCTCCACATAGACGAACTGCCCGGGCTCGAGCTGGTAATGCACGTCGCGCGTGGTTCCCAGCGTCGACTTGGCCTTGATGTACTTGTTCTCGAAGTCGAGCCGGACCTTGTTGGCCGGAGGTATCACATACAGGTTGAGGATCAGCGAGATTATGGCCACGAACGTCGCCGAAAGCAGATAAGGCACCAGCAGGCGGTTGAAGCCTATGCCGTTCGACAGCATAGCGATGATCTCGGAATTCTGCGCCAGCTTGGACGTGAAGAAGATGACCGTGATGAACACGAACATCGGGCTGTACATATTGATGATGAAGGGGATGAAGTTCGCAAAGTAGTCGAACACGATCTCCTTCAGAGGCACCTGGTTGTCGACGAAGTGATTGATCTTCTCGCTGATGTCGAACACCACGATGATGACGATGACGATGAGCAGCGTCAGGAAGTAAGTCCCGATGAACTTCTTGATGATGTACCAGTCTAATATTTTCAGTTTGGGACTTCTCATTACAATCTCTCGTCAAGTTTCTTTACCGCCTGCTCCTTCCACTGGGCGAAGTCTCCGGCTGCGATATGCTCGCGGGCCTTGGCCACCACATCCAGATAGAAAGCCAGGTTGTGCTCGCTGGCGATCTCGGCAGCCAGCATCTCGCCGGCTACGGTCAGATGTCTCAGGTAGGCCTTGGTGTAGGTCCTGTCGACAAAAGACGTGCCCTGCGGATCGATCGGACTGAAATCGTCAGCCCATTTCTTGTTGCGTATGTTGATGGTGCCCTCCCAGGTGAAGAGCATTCCGTTGCGTCCGTTGCGGGTAGGCATCACGCAGTCGAACATATCCACGCCGCGCGAGATGGCCTCGAGGATGTTGGCAGGCGTGCCGACACCCATCAGGTAGCGCGGCCTGTCAGCCGGCAGCAGGGGGTGGAGCAGCTCTATCATCTCATACATCTTCTCCACGGGCTCTCCTACGGCAAGACCTCCGATGGCGTAGCCTTCCCTGTCATAGCCGACAGCGGTCTCTGCCGCCCTCTTGCGGAGGTCCGGATAGACGCATCCCTGGACTATGGGGAAGAAAGTCTGGCTGTAGCCGTACAGCGGCTCCGTCTCGTCGAAATGGCGGATGCAGCGCTTGAGCCACTTCTCGGTGAGGTCGAGCGACTTCTTCGCATAATTGTAGTCGGCGTCGCCGGGGCAGCACTCGTCGAGGGCCATGATGATGTCGGCTCCGATGATGCGCTGGGTGTCCACATTGTTCTCGGGTGTGAAGATATGCTTGGACCCGTCGATGTGCGAACGGAAGATGCAGCCTTCCTCTGTAAGCTTGCGG
>JAGCFF010000089.1 GCA_017650285.1 Bacteroidales bacterium | reverse complement strand
TGCCTTTCACTGCACTGCTCCTCTGGAGTCCCTGGCACAGCAGCTTGCCGGCTCTGGAAAACCCTGTCGCAGTTACGGAAGAGGCCTCGGCGATTCCATATGCAGATCCATGTGATGAATCGATAGCCGCCACCGACCCGCAGGCCATCCGTAACGCGGACAGGCAAGAGAAAAAGACTATGTCCATCGCTCAGCCGGAGCAGTCTCCCCTTGCCGATGATCTGCCTCTTGAACAGCAGTTGCCCTCTACTCCTTCAGCAGATACAGAAACTGCCAGCCCTGACACATCTGCCCGCAACACCCATGCGCCCGCTCAGCAACTCGCACCGCGTCGGATTCATGAGCTCGTACCTGACGACCTGCTGGCCTTTGCCGAGCCCGAACCCGGGCGGCGCCCGAAAGTTTCTGTAAGCTTGCACGCCGGGGCCGGGGCCGGGCAGCGTGATATGAGGTTCAACACAATGTCTGCCCCCTATTTTGCCAAACTTGCCTATATGAACTATGGAACAGCCATAGAGAAGACAGGAATAATCAGTAGCACAAACATTGACAGAGAGTACTATCAGCATTTGCTGACGAAAGCGGCATCTAATGCCTTTATGCCGAACCCTTCAACGCCGTCGGATGTGCAGTACAGGCACGACCTTCCCCTTACATTCGGCTTGTTGGCAAAAGTCGGTCTGCTTCCCTGGCTGGGTGTCGAGAGCGGTGTGGAATATACATACCTGCACTCGGTCGCCGATTCGTATACCGGCACCTTGGACCAGCGGCTCCATTTTATCGGCGTTCCTGTCAGGCTGGACGCAAGACTCTGGTCAAACAGGTTGCTTGATGTGTATGCAGCATTGGGAGGAAAGGCCGAAAAGTGTGTCTCCGCGAGCATTGGAAGGATTCACTGCGATGAGCCCAGGCTCCAGTGGTCTGCCGGACTGGCTGGCGGGATACGTTATAGAATCTGGGACAAAGTGAGTCTTTATATTCAGCCGGAGTTGTCCTGGTATTTTACAGAGACAGACCTCATTACGTACCGTACTGATAATCCGCTGAGTTTCTCCCTGAACGCCGGATTCAGCTTTGATTTGTAAGGAGTATGAAAGTTGTAAGATATATGATATGTTTTGCTCTTGCTGCGTTCCTGCTGTCAAGTTGCACATATGAGCTTGAGGAGCATGATCCAGGCCCGCAGATTCCCGGCTTGGATGTCTACCGCATCAACATCAGTTTCAAGGACCCTGCAGGCCGTGATTTGCTGGAACAGTTTGCTTACTACAGATCTGACCCGACCAATCCGAAATACCTGGGAGAAGTGGATCCCGATAAATATAATCTCAGAATAGTGTCCTCATTCAATTATTCACAGGAATACTATAAATTCACTATGGCGAAATTCGATGAACTTCACAGCTGGATGAAGACAGACAAGAATGGAGTATATCCAAACAGGGGAACCTGGTACTTCTCAAACGATTTCGTCATTATGACAAAGAATAACGGGTCTCCGTACAGTCAATTGAAATACCAAATTAATTGTCTGGATCTGTTCGGAGCAAATTATCATGAAATCGTCACCTGGTGGGAAGAAGGAACAGTAGACAAGGAAACGGGTCAACACTTCCCCAAATGTGTAAAGGCCACTTTTAACGGTAAGGAAGTCAAAGTGGTACAAGGCATCACTTTCAACGAGAAGGCCGAGCCCTACTATGTAGGATACTTCCTGGACATAGTTATATCCGGGTCATTATATCGATGAATTATAATTATGAAAACTCTTATTCGGCTTTATTTCTGTTTGGGGCTGGTGTTATTGCTTATCTGGGGCTGTTCTGAAAAGTGGAACGGTGTTGATTCCTATGCCGTCGATGATTTTGAAATCAAAGGCTTGACTCTTGACAATTTCCCTTTCATTGACTGTTCGACGAGTACCGGCCCTCTGCGGGATATGGTTATGTACAATCTGCTCGACATTCCATATGGTTGGGGAATGAATGTCGTGACAGGGTCGCAGTACGAGATCTTTTTCCGCCTTCCGGAAGGAATGGAGACGCTTGTGATGGCCGGGCTCAAGATGATTGACAATCCTGTATATATGGGCGGCGCGATGCTCTCTCCTTACCTGTCCATTGAGATGGATCCTTGCGGCATCGGTTATACTCCTTACTATTTCTGTGAAAGTATGGTCCGCGACCTTCACGACGTCAAGGTCATCGCCGTGGACGGGGCCTATCCCACAACGGAGACCATTATGAAAGCCGTGAAAGGTGAGAAAGGGGCATATCCATATTTCTCAAACATCTATGCGGCAATCCGCGCCGATGAACCCGACAACTCCCTTTCGAGGCAGATCTACAAGTGGCTCTCCACCCCCAAGGCCAAGGACATCATCGACGAGAGCGGGTATATCTCCATAAGGTAAGTCGTTTCACTGCTCCCGCCGTCTGGAAATTACGGACGGTAGGCGCAAAAAGGGGGTTAAAACGCTCCCGCCGTCCCATCTTTTTGGACGGCAGGAGCACTTTATAGCAAACAAAAAGGGAAGCAGGTCATTCTGCCCCTATTAAAGCCATCATCATCCACACAGCACGAAACCCCTGCGCATTTTTTCATATTGTGCGCAGAAAATGGGAAAACTGATGCAGTATTTTGCAGAATACGACGTTATATATGTAGACGCATCTCATAAGAAGTTGTATAATATGATAAAGTCAGCACATCCAATGGTTTAGCAGAAAGCATATAGCATATGGCATTCCTTTCACATAAAGACCACGACAATGAAAAGATTCATTTCGTTTTTCGCAGTGGTGCCCATAGCGGCAGTGCTGCTGACCGCGTGTAACGCTATCAATATTTCTGACGAAGGGGAGAGCGCAATCCCTGAACGCCAGAATTATGTGTCGAATCCCGATGTCAGCGTTTCTCTTGCAGAGGCTTATGACATCGCCGGGAGTTTTTTCTATTCCGATGCAGGTAATGGCCTGCTGCCGACGAAAAGTGTAGATTCAAGCACAAAAACAATCAGCAAGTCGGCAACTATCAAAGAAGATGGGCAAGACCTTATGTACGTGTTCAACTACGAGGGTGGAGGTTTTGTCATCGTAGGTTCAACAAGGAACTATTATCCGATTCTTGCCTATTCCGACAAAGGCTCTTTTGAACTGCAGGATGACATGGGCCCGGTGGATGTTTGGCTGGATGAGACGAAATTCAGCATCAAGAACAGCAGCTCACTGGATGACAGTACAAAGAGCCAGATGCAGAACCTGTGGGCAAGATATGATGGCACATATGTAGATTCCACTCAGGAAATGCTTGCTGCCCGCCGTTCGCAGACCCGCAGCACCGGAGAAGATTATTGCTGGGCGAGGATAGATTCGCTGCAATTGCTCTATGGGAGCGAAGGGTGGACATTCACGACAGTAAGTTATGCAGAGCAGATCTTTGAAGATGCAGGCTTATCAAGCTACTACGCAGATATTTGTTATTCTGCTGCTCAGAACCATTCGGCGCTGAATGAAACAGTGATTGGATACAAAAATTCGCCAATATTGGAAAGCGAAGGACCCTTATTAACTACTTCCGGGTGGCATCAAGATTATCCATTCGACTATTTGTGTAACGGTAATCCAGCCGGATGCGCTGTAATTGCAGCCGCACAAATAATGAAATATTATGAATTTCCCCCTTCTTCACATCTGAATTGGAATGGAATCCCATTTGCTTGGAACCAAATAATGGATACACCTGATTATAATTTAACAGCTTCTCGCCAACCTCAATTGGTCAGATATATAGGTACAAGGTTCGGAATCACCTATCTCAATGGTGATTCAGGAGCCACCCCTGAAGATGTGAGGGATGGGTTAGAAGATATGGGATACACAGTTTCTTTGATTAACCATAATTATCTGCTCGCTTACAGCCAAATCTATGGTTATGGACAACCAGTATTTATGTCGGGAAAGAAAACCCTTCTCGGAAATACAGGTCATGCTTGGGTATGTGACGGAGCACGTAAGAATATATTCAATCAAATAACTTTCTTCACAGAAAATCAACCTTATGGTGCAGGTTATTTCTCACAAGGTATGTATACAATGCTTAATCCCGGTGTTGTAGGCGGAACCGTTTCTTATTATTTCTATATGAAATTTGGTATCGATTACAATGAATCAGAGGATGGTTGGTATGCAGAAAACATTTTTCCTGCAGATCATAATTATCAATACTCCAGGAAAGATATATTGATAACAAACCCCAACTAATTAATAACCGTCAAGATACAAAACAATATGAAAAAGATACCTCTTATATACCTATTTATGGCAACAACACTTATTACGTTGCTGTCCTCATGTTCGGGACCGATTCTCAAAGATTCAGATACAATTCTCGATAATAGACTAGAACATATAACATACAGACTGGCTTTTGGATTTAAGGATTCCGAAGGGAAAGACTTGATAGTTCCTTTAGCAGAAGAGCAGTGGATTGAAGAAGGCGACAACAACTGGCCGGGAGGAATCAATCCGGATAAATACAAGTTTGATTATATTCTGTCCAATCCTCCGGATTGGTGGGACAACACTATTTACAATGTCAAGCCGGCTCCAGGAATCATTCCGGACGTGAATCGTCCATATCTGAATGTGCTTCAATTTGATGATAAGGGCCATATGTGTTTAAATGGATACAGCGGAGCAGAGCTTAGAATTAGATTTGATGATAAAGGCAGCGTGTGGGTAAATGACCACAGCGAAGAGGGGAGTGATAAATGCAGTTGGTATTTATTAAAAGATATGATCTCAGCACCGTCACACCCGCAGAAAACCATAAAATACCAGATAACTTGCCCGACAATTTTCGGCGATAGCTCTGTGCATGAGTTTATAACGTATTGGACCGAAGATGAGAATGATGATCCAAAGGTTCACGGGCAAGTTGCGATTTGCACCAAAGTGGAATATGAGGGCAAGGTTATTACTCCCATAAGAGGAGAAACCATCATACATAATGAATTCCCCGATTCATCAGTAAACCAAGATTATGAATTTGTCACTAATCTGGTTGACATCGTTCTCGACAGATAGTGTAAGTATATAAAGAAACAAAAAAGGGAAGCACCAAATTGATGCTTCCCTTTTTCATTTATGCGAAACAGGTTATTCTGCCCTGCGTGAATCGCGACGCTGGCCACCCCTGCGCTCGCCGCCACGACGGTCACCGCCACGACGCTCACGACGCTCGCCTCCACGGTCGGCAGAAACTGCAGATGCAGAAACGCCTGCGTTGGGGCTGAGGTCACGCTTGCCGTAGACTTCGCCGTTGCAGATCCAAACTTTCACGCCGAGAACGCCGACTTTGGTGTGAGCCTCTGCCAGTGCGTAGTCGATGTCAGCGCGGAAAGTGTGAAGAGGAGTACGACCCTCTTTGTAGAGTTCGCTGCGAGCCATTTCGGCGCCGCCCAGACGACCGCTGATGAGAACCTTGATGCCTTCTGCACCTACCCTCATGGTAGAAGCGATGGCCATCTTGATGGCGCGACGGTATGAAACGCGGCCTTCAACCTGACCGGCAATGTTGTTGGCAACGATGTTGGCGTCAACCTCGGGGCGCTTAACCTCGAAGATGTTGATCTGGACATCCTTACCGCAAACCTTGCGGAGTTCTTCTTTCAGCTTGTCAACTTCCTGACCACCCTTGCCGATGATGAAACCGGGGCGGGCGGTATGGATAGTAACAGTGATGACCTTCAAAGTGCGCTCGATGACGATCTTGCTCAGGCTGGCCTTTGCGAGACGTGCGTTGAGGTATTCGCGGATCTTTGCGTCATCCTGGATTCTTTCAGGGTAATTACCACACCAGTTGGAGTCCCAACCACGGATAATACCAATACGGTTGCTGATAGGATTAGTTTTTTGTCCCATAATTATTATTCTTCCTCCTTAACTGGTTGTTTCTTGGTATCGAGAACGATGGTGACGTGGTTGCTGCGCTTGCGGATGCGTGCTGCACGACCCTGGGGGGCGGTGCGGATGCGCTTCAGAGTGCGGCCTTCATTGACCATGATGGTCTTGATGTATACGTTGCCGTTCTCAAGTTCTTTACGGCTTTCTTCGTTCTTGGCCTCCCAGTTGGCGATGGCGCTGCGCAGGAGTTTGCCCATACGGTTAGAAGCCTCTTTCTTAGAGTACTTGAGCACATCGAGAGCGTGGTTGACTTCCATTCCACGGACCATGTCAGCTACAAGGCGTGACTTGCGCGGAGAGGTCGGAACGTTGTTCAGCTTCGCGATGGCTGTCTGTTTCTTTATTGCTTTCTGCCTTTCGGCCATTTCTCTTTTTCTTGCTCCCATGGTAGTCAATTATTAACGGTTACCACTATGACCTCTGAAAGTACGTGTAGGAGCAAACTCGCCGAGTTTGTGACCGACCATGTTTTCAGTTACATATACCGGAATAAATCTGTTACCGTTATGCACTGCGATAGTATGGCCGACAAAGTCAGGTGAAATCATGCTTGCACGTGACCAGGTCTTGATTACTTCTTTTTTCATTGTACCCTCATTCATGGCAAGTACTCGTTTTTCGAGAGCTTCCTGGATGTAGGGACCTTTTCTAAGTGAACGACTCATAATTTCTCAAAAAATTTATTCCGTTATTTCTTTCTTCTTTCGATGATGAACTTGTTGCTGGTCTTCTTAGGATTACGAGTCTTGTAGCCCTTAGCAGGGAGGCCCTTGCGGCTGCGAGGATGTCCACCAGATGCGCGGCCTTCACCACCACCCATAGGGTGATCAACAGGGTTCATAACAACACCACGGTTGTGAGGACGACGGCCGAGCCAGCGGCGGCGACCTGCCTTACCGTGAGATTCGAGGTTGTGTTCAGTATTGGATACGATGCCGACTGTAGCACGGCAAGAAACCAGCACCATGCGGGTCTCACCTGAAGGGAGACGGAGGATAGCGTGGTTGCCTTCACGTGCGGTGAGCTGTGCGTAAGCACCGGCTGAACGTGCCATTGCAGCACCTGTGCCGGGACGGAGCTCGATGCAGTGTACGAGGGTACCCAGAGGAATTTCACCGAGAGGAAGAGAGTTTCCGATTTCGGGAGCGACACCGCTGCCTGAAGAAATCTTCTGACCTACTTTCAGTCCGTTCGGAGCAATGATATAACGTTTCTCGCCATCTTCATACTGTACCAGAGCGATACGTGCGGTACGGTTCGGGTCGTACTCGATGGTTTTCACTGTTGCAGAATATTTGTCTTTGTCGCGAAGGAAATCGACTACGCGATACATCTGTTTGTGGCCGCCGCCGATATAGCGTACAGTCATCTTACCCTGGTTGTTGCGTCCACCGCTCTTGCGGAGGGGCTTCAGAAGGGATTTTTCGGGAGTCGTGCAAGTGATGTCATCATATGCACTGATAACTTTATTTCTCTGACCGGGAGTTACCGGTTTGAATTTACGTACTGCCATGACCTTAAATGTTACTGTAGAAATCTATTTTATCATCTGCGGCCAAAGTCACGAAAGCTTTCTTGTAGTTATTAGTGCGGCCTGTCAACATACCTGCTTTTGTGTAGCGGCTTTTTACTTTACCGTGGTATCTTACGGTATTGACTGACAATACAGAGACACCATACATCTGCTCGACCGCTTTCTTGATCTCCACCTTGTTGGCGTTGCGGTCAACTATAAAACCGTAACGGTTCATCTTATCGCCTAGAACCGTCATCTTTTCAGTTACAACTGGCTTAATTAATATTCCCATCGCTCAAATTATTTGCGTCTTTCAACAAGGATATCCTGAACTCCGTCAACCATCACCAGATGATTTGCATTCATAATGGTGTAGGTGTTGATCTCGTCAACAGTGATGACCTTTACCTCAGGAAGATTGCGAGACGATAAGTAAATGTTGTTTGAATTTTCAGGGAGCACCACGAGGGTCTTGCGGCCGTTAGCCTTGATTGCATCGAGAATCTTGATGAAATCTTTGGTCTTCGGGGCTTCCATTGCGAAAGGTTCAACCATTGTTATGGCATTTTCCTGAGCCTTGTATGACAAAGCTGAGAAACGTGCAAGCTGTTTAACCTTCTTGTTGAGCTTGAAGCTGTAATCACGGGGTTTGGGACCGAACACGCGGCCACCGCCTACGTAGATGTTAGCCTTGATGCTGCCGTGACGTGCACCGCCGCCGCCTTTCTGGCGACCCATTTTCTTGGTGCTGAACGACACTTCCCAGCGCTCTTTTGACTTGTGAGTGCCCTGACGCTGGTCGGCGAGGTATTGTTTCACGTCAAGATAAATAGCGTGATCGTTGGGTTCAATCGCGAAGATTGAATCATCAAGGATGGCTTCCTTTCCAGAAGCTGATCCGTCGATTTTGTATACTGCTAATTTCATAGACGTTAATCCTCCACAATTACATATGAACCTTTAGCACCGGGAACAGAACCCTTCAAAATGAGAAGGTTGCTTTCAGGAACGACTTTCATTACCTGAAGATTCTGAACCTTGACGCGGTCGCCACCCATATGGCCACCCATTCTCATACCAGGGAATACCCTTGAAGGCCATGAAGATGCACCCAGAGAACCCGGCTTGCGGAGTCTGTTGTGCTGGCCGTGGGTAACACCGCCGACACCCTGGAAACCGTGACGTTTCACAACGCCCTGGAATCCCTTGCCTTTGGAGATACCTGTTACGTCAACCCAGTCAATTTCACCCTCGTTGATGTCGAGGTCATTGACGGTGATAGTGTCACCCAAATTCATCTTGGTGGTGTCAAAGCTCTTGAACTCGACCAATTTGCGTTTGGGAGTGGTTCCTGCCTTTTTGAAATGGCCCTGGAGGGCCTTGCTGGCGTGTTTCTCTGTGGTTTCGTCATAGGCAAGTTGTACAGCGGCATAACCATCTTTTTCTACTGTACGAATCTGCGTAACAACACACGGTCCAGCCTCAATGACGGTGCAGGGGATGTTTTTTCCGTCTGCATCGAAGAACGAAGTCATTCCGACTTTCTTTCCAATTAATCCAGGCATAGATAAATTGTTATATATTAATTAATTATGTAGCCCGCGCATTTTTGCGGGGCTGCAAATGTACAATAATATTAACAAATAGCAAAAATAATTGTTGATTATCCTACCACCCAGACCATGACGTGGTTCTCGAAGACCATATATTCGAGCTCGAATTCGTCTTCGGTGCCGTCCTTGTGGTAGAATGTGGCCTCAAGCCAGCCTTCGTCGTGGACTCTGAACTTGTCCACTTCGATCTGCTCTGCGAAGTCGACTTCCATAAGTGACATCCTCTTGAACAGGGCTTCCTTGGTGCACCAGTATATGGCCAGCTGGATATTGCGCTTGTTGTCGGCAAGGTCGTCGATCTCGTCCTCCGAGAGGGCCTTCGCCTCCACGGCAGAGAAATCCCTGTCCAGGCATTCGATGTCGATGCCCAGATCTTCGCTGGGATGGGTGATGATAGCCACGAAACGGCGGCTGTGGGTGATGCTGATCTCCCTGAGGGAATTCTGGAGGAAGGGCTTTCCGTTGTCGTGATGGCCGAGATAGACCTTGTCTTCGAAGATAGTGTTGAGAAGGGCTCTTTCGGCCAGTTTCTCCTTGCGTCTTGATTCGCTGCGTATCAGACTCAGCTCTTCCAGCTCCTCGCTCGGGATGGAACCCATTGCAAGCAGTTCCTCCTCGGTCTCAGTGATGTCCCACACGTAAATCGATGCGCCGTTGTCAAGTTCTTTTGTAAGGAATAGAGCCATATAGTTAAATGTGTTGAGATACGAGGATTCGAACCTCGACAGACAGAACCAAAATCTGTAGTGCTACCATTACACCATATCTCAGTGCCGCGGCAAATATACAAAGATTTTGGTATTTGCTATGAATCTGAAATTATCTTTTCTCTTTGAAGAAGTTGGTAACTAGGGAGCTGCATTCTTCCTGCAGCACGCCTTTGTGAGTCTGGGTCTTGGGGTGCAGCAGCGACGGAGAGAAGAGGGTGAAGCCCCTTTTCGGGTCGTCGGCTCCCCACACCAGACGACCGAGCTGGGCCCAGGCGAGGGCTGCAGCGCACATAGGGCAGGGCTCCACGGTCACATACAGGGTGCAGTCGTTGAGGTAGCGGCCTCCGAGGTAGTCGCAAGCCATAGTGATGGCCTGCATCTCGGCGTGGGCTGTCGGGTCGTGGAGGGGCAGGGTCAGGTTGTGTGCCCGGGCAATCACCTTTCCGCCGCAGACCACCACGCAGCCGATGGGAACTTCCTTGCGCTCGAGGGCTGCGTGAGCCTGGTCAAGCGCGAGTTTCATATATTTTATGTCGTCGTCCATAACAAACAAAAAAAAGGGCCGATCCTCTGCCAGAATCGAGCCCCTTCTCGTGTACTAAAACCTAAACCTGTAATAATGATGCAAGACTCGACCGAAACGTTGCAGCGGCAACCGAAAAAATTATCAATTACAGAGATTTTATTTCAATCTCCGCTCCTTCCGGAGTGACCAGCTGGCAGCCGACATCCGGCTGGCACAGGTGGCCGATCACGTCGTAGGTCTGGATCTCGCGGCTCAGGACCTCGTGCCTGTCGATGGGAACGGTGAACAGCAGACGGTAGTCGTCGCCGCCGTTCAGCACTGCGGTGAAGACATCCATATTGATCTCTTCGGCCATATCGAAGGTGTGTGACGAGATGGGGATCTTGTCTACATATATCTTGGCGCCAAGTCCGGTGGCGGCACTGAGCCTCTTCACGGCCTCGGCAAGCCCCTTGGTGACGAAAGCTCCGGCCGACGGAACGATGTCCTGCTCGAGGAAGCGGTCGATGGTGTTGGCCTGCACCTCGGGGCAGAGGTACTGCGCAAGTATGTATTTGTATTTGCTCAGGTCGGGCTGTTTGGCTCCGGGAGCGTCGATAAACGACGATTTCTCCCTCTCAAGCACGTGCTGGCCCATATAGGCGGCGCCGACATTGCCGGAAAGGCAGATGAGGTCCATCGACCGGGGCTGAGGGCGGGAGTCCAGCACCTTCTTCTTCTGGCTGCCGAAGGCTCCGAGGCTTATGCTCAGGCCGTTGACCGAAGGGTTCAGCTCCAGCGACAGCTCTTTGACGGAATGCTCCTTGGCGGCGGCGACGATGCCGGCCCAGAGCTCAGCGATGTCTTCCAGGCAGAAGCGCGCCGAGATGCCGAGCACCACCGAAAGCGCAGCCGGCCTGTAGAATGCTGCATAGACCTCTCCGAGGACATTCAGCACGGCCTTGTATCCGAGATGGCGCAGGGGGTTGTAGACGAGGTCGAAGTCGACGCCCTCGCTCATCACCTTGTGGGCGAAGAATTCACCGCTCTTGAGAGAGACGGGCCTGTTGTCGAAGCCGCTGTCCTTGAAAAGGGCCTCGATCGCCGCAACTCTGCCTATTTCAGAAAATTCAGTCCGCTTTTTGTCCTTGCCAGCCATAGAAGTCATTTTTTACAAAAATAATGGAAAACGATTAACTTTGCCCCTCTATGGGTAAAAATCAGCAGATAATAAAGGACTTCACGAGGAAGGAATATGCCGAAGGCTTCGAGACCGACATCGAGCAGCATATGCTCGAGAAGGGCCTCAACGAGGACATAATCCGCCAGCTCTCTGCCCTCAAGGACGAGCCGCAGTGGCTGCTGGATTTCCGGCTGGAAGCTTTCCGCAAGTGGCAGAAGATGAAAATGCCGCACTGGGCCCATCTGCAGATTCCGCCCATCGACTTCCAGGACATCATCTATTTCGCAGCCCCGCGCAAGCCCAAGAGCCGCGACGAGGTGGATCCCGAACTGCTGAAGACCTTCGACAAGCTGGGCATACCCCTCCACGAAAGGGACGTGCTGAGCGGCGTGGCCGTCGACGCCGTGTTCGATTCGGTGTCGGTGAAGACCACCTTCAAGAAGACCCTTGCCGAGAAAGGCATCATCTTCTGCTCTTTCAGCGAGGCTGTCCGCGACTGTCCCGAGCTTGTGCGCAAGTATCTGGCAAGCGTGGTGCCCTCTGGAGACAACTACTATGCTGCCCTGAACTCCGCAGTCTTCAGCGACGGTTCGTTCTGCTACATTCCCAAAGGCGTCCGCTGCCCGATGGAGCTTTCGAGCTATTTCCGCATCAACGCCCGCGGCACAGGCCAGTTCGAGCGTACGCTGATAGTGGCCGACGAGGGCTCTTACGTAAGCTACCTCGAGGGCTGCACCGCCCCGATGCGCGACGAGAACCAGCTGCACGCTGCAGTTGTGGAGATCGTGGTGGAGAAGGATGCCGAAGTCAAGTATTCCACCGTCCAGAACTGGTATCCCGGCGACGCCCAGGGTCGTGGAGGCATCTTCAACTTCGTGACCAAGCGAGGCATCTGCAAGGGCGACGGAAGCCGTCTGTCCTGGACCCAGGTGGAGACAGGCAGCGCCATCACCTGGAAATACCCGAGCACCATCCTGAAGGGCGACAACTCCTCTTCGGAGTTCTATTCGGTGGCGCTGACCAACAACTGGCAGCAGGCCGACACGGGCACGAAGATGATACATATAGGGAAGAACACTGTCAGCAACATCGTCAGCAAGGGCATCTCGGCCGGCCACAGCCAGAACAGCTACCGCGGCCTGGTGAAGGTCGCCCCGAACGCGAGCGGGGTGCGCAACCACTCCCAGTGCGATTCGCTGCTGATCGGTGACAAGTGCGGTGCCCACACTTTCCCGGTGATAGAATGTGCAAACAGGGACGCGGTTCTCGAGCACGAGGCCACGACGTCCAAGATAAGCGAAGACCAGCTCTTCTACTGCCGCCAGAGAGGCATCACGGAAGAAGACGCTGTGGGTCTCATTGTTAACGGATATGCCCGCGAGGTGCTGGCCAAGCTGCCGATGGAGTTCGCAGTGGAGGCCCAGAAACTGCTGGCATTGTCATTGGAGGGGAGCGTAGGATGACAGACTGGATTAACTACTCTTTGTTCACGCTCGGGAACGACTACCCGGTGCTGCTGATAGACTTGATAGCCTCTGTCCTCGGCCTGACCTGCGTGTTTCTGGCCGGCCGCAATTCAAAGTACAATTTCTGGGTCGGATATCTCTATACCACTGCCCTGTTCCTGATGTTCTGGAACAAGAACCTGTATGCGAGCCTGCTGCTGCAGCCCGTTTCGCTGGCCATCAATATCCTCGGACACTGGAGGTGGACACACCCCCGACAGAACGAAAAGAGTTCCGAAGACAGCACCGCCCTCAAGGTAAGTATGCTCAGCTGGCCCGAGCGCATCCTGTGCACTCTGTCGGTATTCATAATAGCCGGCCTCTGGGGATGGATTCTCGACACACTTTTCCCTGCTGACCCGCACCCCTACCTGGACTCCTGTGTCACCGTGCTGATACTCATCGCGCAACTGCTGTCGGCACTCAAGAAATGGGACTGCTGGATAGCCTGGCTGCTGGTCAACATCACCCAGATATTCCTGCACCTGTCGGTCGGCCACGTGTTTATGCCTATCGTATGTGCGCTGTATCTGGTGAACGGCCTCTGGTCGCTGGCCACGTGGATGAAACTTTATAAGAATAAAGCTTGAGAGAAATATGAGTGAACCACTGCTTAAAATAGAAAGCCTCCACGCTTCTGTGGGTGACATAGAAATACTCAAGGGCATAGACCTCCAGGTGAAAGCCGGGGAAGTCCACGCCATCATGGGGCCGAACGGTGCCGGAAAAAGCACCCTCGCCGCCACCCTGGCCGGCAGGGACAACATCACCGTGACTCAGGGCAGCCTCAGTTTCGAAGGCGAGGACCTGGTTCCCCTGAGTCCCGAGGAGCGCTCCTGGAAAGGCATTTTCCTGGGCTTCCAGTATCCCGTGGAGATTCCCGGCCTGACGAATGCCAACTTTATGAAGGCGGCGGTCAACGAACACCGCAGGCAGCGCGGCCTCGGGCCCATTTCTGCTGTCGAGTTCCTGCGTATGATGAAGGACCGTATGGCTCTGGTGGAGATGGATTCAAGCTTCTCCTCAAGGGCCGTGAACGCAGGCTTCTCAGGTGGAGAGAAGAAGCGCAACGAAGTGTTCCAGATGGCTATGCTCGACCCCAAGCTGTCCATCCTCGACGAGTCCGATTCGGGCCTCGACGTTGATGCCCTCCGCATCGTGGGCACCGGTGTCGACAAACTCCGCCGTGCCGACAATGCCACCATACTCATCACGCACTACCAGCGTCTGCTCGACTACATAGTTCCCGATTTCATACACGTGCTCTACAAGGGCCGTATAGTGATGACGGGCGACAAGGACCTTGCCCGCGAGATCGAAGACCGCGGCTATGACTGGATAATCAATGCACTGTAGGATGGAAACTCTCGAACTCAAGGAAGGCGGTGCCAGGCTGAGCGTCGAAAGAGGCTCGAGTCGCAGCTGGCTGGTGATGCAGCGCAGCAGCGGGGACTTCCCGGTGGAGATCACCGTCGGGGAGGATGCTTCGCTGGAGCTGGCCTTCATAGTTCTGGGAGATGTCCGGGTGAAGAACAGCCTCACCGTCACCCTTGCCGGACGTGGAGCAAGCTGCCGTCTGAGGGGCCTCTGGCTGATCGGAGGGAACGCTGACGTCCGCTTCGACGTGAAGATGGACCACGAGGTGCCGTTCTGCAGCTCGGAGCAGATGTTCAAGGGTATCTGCGGCGGAAGCGCCCGCAGCGATTTCTTCGGCCTGATAAAGGTGGCTCCGGACGCCCAGAAGACCGACGCCCGCCAGCAGTGCCACAACCTGCTGCTGACCGAGGAGGCAAGGGCCGCCGCCAAGCCGCAGCTCGAGATATATGCGGACGATGTCATCTGCACTCACGGTGCCACGGTGGGCCGCCTGCGCGACGAGGAGCTGTTCTATATGCGTTCGCGCGGAATTTCCCTCCAGGAGGCAAAGAAGATCCAGCTGACGGTGTTCGCCGCCGAGGCTCTGGACATCGTGCCTGAAGATGTTGCAGCCGGACTGCAGGGCTGGATAGACGCTATATCCCTTTCAGAATAGACTTGAGCACCTCGTTGGTGATGGTGCGTGTGACGGTGTTGGCTGCCGACTTGGTGGCTTTCTTCACTGCCGTTCCTGTCTTGCTTGTGGAGGCCTTCTTGGTGGAAGAAGTGGACTTCTTCGTCGATGAAGAAGAGGTCTTCTTGCCGGTGGTTATGGACTTGGCCGCCGAGTTCGCAAGGCTGCGGGCGAAGGTGGTGGCAGCGGCTGTGGTGAGGGTGCCGAGGATGGTGCGGTTAACCTTCTTGCTGCTGCTCTTCTTGGTTGCGGCTTTCTCCTTTTCTTTGGCGGCCTTTGCTTCCTCCTTCTCCTTTTCCTGGAGGGCTTTCTCGGCAGCCTGGGCCTCGGCCTCGTACTGTGCGGTCAGGACCTCGTAAGCGCTCTCGCGGTCAATCACTGCGAGATACTCCTTGATCTTTGCCGGAGCGGCGTTCTGGATGTCCATCCGCTGCCCGTCGGTGATGGCGCCGATCTGGCTCAGGGGGAAGAGTATGCGGGCGCGCTCCACCACCGAAGGAGCACCCTTCGTGTCGAGGAACGACACCAGGGCCTCTCCAGTTTCGAGCTCGGTTATCACGTCGGCAGTCTTGAAATTCGGATTAGCACGGAAAGTGTCGGCCACGGTCCTTACGACCT
Source organism: Bacteroidales bacterium (assembly GCA_017650285.1). Lineage (GTDB taxonomy): Bacteria > Bacteroidota > Bacteroidia > Bacteroidales > UBA932 > Equibacterium. Next base: position 475 of record JAGCFF010000089.1, on the reverse strand, counting down.
TCTGATCCTTCGGGGTATAGGCCCTCAGGGCGTGCTGGATTCTGTTTCCGAGCTGTCCGAGGACGTTGTCCGGGAGGTCGGTGGGAGCCTGCGTCACGAAATATATGCCGACGCCCTTGGAGCGGATGAGTCGGATGACCTGCTCGATCTTGTCGGTGAGGGCCTTCGAGGTCCCTTCGAAGAGGGTGTGGGCCTCGTCGAAGAAGAACACCAGCTTGGGAAGCTCCATATCGCCCACCTCAGGCATCTTGGAGTACAGTTCGGTGACGAGCCACAGCAGGAAGGTGGAGTAGAGCTTGGGCTGGAGCATCAGCTTGTCGGCCACTAGCACGTTCATAACGCCCAGGCCGTTCTCGGTGTCGAGAAGGTCCTCCACGTCGAAGGCAGGCTCGCCGAAGAACTGCTGTCCGCCCTGGTTTTCGAGGGTGAGGATGGCTCGCTGGATGGCTCCGACGCTGGCAGTGGAGATGTTGCC
>JAGCFF010000088.1 GCA_017650285.1 Bacteroidales bacterium | reverse complement strand
GGCCTTGAGATGACCCAGAATGCAAGCCACATCAGCTGGACTGCCGACGAGGTGGATGCCAAGCTGCATCACATTATGTCGTCTATCCACGAGCAGTGCGTGAAATACGGAAGGAAGCCCGACGGAACCATCGACTACGTCAAAGGCGCCAACATTGCCGGCTTTATGAAAGTCGCTACCGCTATGCTGGAGCAAGGCACGATCTGATGCTGACGCATCACACAAAAAAGAAAGCTTCCCAGTCCGGGAAGCTTTTCTTTTTATACCGTCGTCCTGCGCCAGAGCCACGCGGCCTCCTGTTTCGAGAGATATGGCTTGAGGGTGTTGTAGACGTGCTCGTTGTAGCGGTAGAGCCACTGCTCTTCCTTGTGCGTGAGCAGCTTGAAATTGACGGGGCGCATATCGATCGGGACAAGCGTCATAGTGTCGAACTTGAGGAACCTGCCGTACGAATTCTCCGCGAAAGGAACCACCGTGATGACATTCTCGGTGCGGATGCCGTACTGGCCTTCGATGTAGACGGCAGGCTCGTCGGAGAGCACCATTCCCTCGTCTATGACAAGGGGACTCTCCTCCATCCTGATCTGGGGCGCCTCGTGAACGCAGAGATGGTGGCCGATGCCGTGGCTTGTGCCGTGGTAATACATCTTGCCGGTGGGATACATCGGACCTCTCGCAAGGATATCCAGCTGGCTGCCGCGGGTGCCGGACGGGAAGATGGCCATAGCCAGGTCTATCATACCCTTCAGCACCAGGGTATAGTCGTCGCGCATCTGCTGCAGCAGACGGTCGCTGCGGCCCGTGAAATCGTTGCGGTCGCTGAGCATCAGCGTGCGGGTGGTGTCCGTGGTTCCATAAGGATAATGGGCTCCGGTATCCATCAGCAGGAATCCGTAGGGCTTGACCGTGGCCGCATCAGCCTCGCAGGTGACGCTGTAATGGGCGGAAGCGGCATTGGCATTCCAGGCGACGATGGGCTCGAAACTCTCTCCCAGATAATCAGGGCATTCGCTGCGGAACTCTATCAGCTTCCGGGCGATGAGATATTCGTTGAGCTTGCCGGACGCCAGGTTCTCGTCGATGAATTTGAGCAGTTTGACCCACGCGATGCCGTCGTTGATGAAGGCATTGCGGAAGCCTGCGAGCTCCACGGGGTTCTTGCGGCTGCGGAGCCAGGCCACGCTGCCGCCCGGAGTCGGATCCTCCATGAAATGGCTTTCCTCCTCCCCTGCGGGCACATTTGCAAACGCCGCCGACCAGTTGTTCACGTTGATGGACGAAGACTGGCATATCCTGGTTACCGAAGCGTCGATGCCGCGCAGGAAATCGCGGAATGAAGCGTACTCGTGAAGCTTGACTTTCTGAGATTCGAGAGATGCCCGGGCCTGCGGCGCAAGACAGTCGAGGTGGCAGAAAAGATGGACGCATTCCTCCGTCATAACGCAGTATGAAAGCGCCACCGGATTGTACTCGATGTCTTCCCCGCGGATGTTGCAGAGCCACATAATCTCGTCGCAGGCGCTGATTATGTAAGCGAAACGGCCTTTGCAGCCAAGCTTGCCGGCGACGGCGCCGCACTTGTCGGCGATGCTCCTGCCGCTGATGTTCTCCGGCATTTCGACTATGGTCCTGCACACCAGCGCGGGGCGGTCTTTCCATATCTCGCGGAAAGGATCGTCCACAGCCTCGAGGGCTGCCGGAGCAAGGGCCCGAGTCAACGAAAGGAACTCCTGACGGCTGAAAAGGTCGCCGTCCACTATCACCTTCGACACATTCAGGGAATGCAGCCAGCCGGCGACAGAAGGCGTTCCTGCGACCTTCAGTTTCATCAGTTCGATGCCGCTCCCTTCCAGCTGACGCGCCGCCTGGATGAAATAGCGGCTGTCGGTCCAGAGTGCGGCTTTTTCAGTTGTGACCACAAGAGTGCCGGCAGAGCCGTCGAAGCCGCTCAGCCATCCGCGTACCTTGAAGTAATCAGGCACGTATTCTCCGAAATGACAGTCATTCGAAGGTATGATGATTGCGTCTGCGCTCTTGTCCGCAAGCATAGTGCGGACGGCTTCCATAGCCTGCCTGCGATCCATGATTTCTAGTCCTTATGGAGAGTCCTGTGTTCTATGTCCTTGTAGTAATTCACGGTGCCGACCTTGAGCTCGACCGTAGCGGCGTCATCGCATACGATGATTCCCCTCGGGTGCAGCTGGAGGATGGAGATCGTCCACATATGGTTGACAGAGCCTTCCACAGCGTGATAGAGGGCACGTGCCTTGTTGTGGCCGTTGGCAAGGATGAGGACTTCGTAGGCGTCCATCACGGTTGCCACGCCCACCGTCAGGGCTGTCTTCGGAACCTTCTCGAGGTCGTGGCCGAAGAAGCGCGAGTTGGCGATGATGGTGTCAGTAGTCAAGTATTTGAGCCTTGTGCGAGAGTTGAGGGACGAACCGGGCTCGTTGAAGGCGATGTGACCGTCAGGGCCGATACCGCCCATGAACAGGTTGATGCCGCCGTAGGATTTGATCTTGGCCTCGTAGCGCTCGCACTCCGCAGTCAGGTCTTCGGCGTTGCCGTTGAGGATGTTGATGTTCTCCTTCTTGACATTGACGTGATTGAAGAAATTCTCATACATGAACGTATGATAGCTCTCAGGATGGTCTTCGGGCAGTCCGACATATTCGTCCATATTGAATGTGACGACATTCTCGAAATTCACCTTCCCGGTTTCGTACAGATGGATCAGTTCCTTGTAGGTTCCGATAGGGGTAGAACCTGTAGGCAGACCGAGCACGAAAGGTTTCTCGGCCGTAGGCTGGAACTCATTGATTCTTTTGGCAATGTACTCTGCCGCCCATTGGGACATCTTGCCGTAGGATTCTTCAATGATTAGTCTCATAATTAGTTATTTATAATGGTTTTATCGTTTCAGTATCACTTTGCCAGAAGCACCCTCGCATTGGCCAGGGCCTCGGGTGTCAGGTCACGGCCGCTGAGCATTCTGGCTATCTCGCGGACCCTTTCGTCCCCCTCTATCATCCTTATCTTCGAAGATGCCGTACGGTCATCGTCAAATTCCTTGTAAACCAGGAAATGGGCGTCACCCTTGCTTGCCACCTGAGGCAGGTGGGTTATCGCTATCACCTGCATCGAAGCGCCCATATCCACAATCATCTGTCCCATCCTGTCGGCTACGCTTCCCGACACGCCCACGTCTATCTCGTCGAAAATCATCGTGGGCATCTGCATATGCTGCGCCATCATAGCTTTCAGGCAGAGCATGATGCGGGACAGTTCACCGCCGGAAGCCACCTTGGAGAGTTCTTTCGGCTTGTCCCCGCCGGATGACGAAAACATATAGATGACTTCGTCCTCGCCTGACGGGCCTCTTTCGAGCAAAGCCGAGAGCTTTGTCTCGAAAGTCGCGAAAGGCATCTCCAGCCCCCGGATGGAGTTCTGCAGTGCCTGGGAAAGCTTCGGTGCCGCAGCTGTCCTTGCCGCGTGAAGCTTCCCTGAAAGTGCCGCGCACTGCGCATCGGCAGCCGCAAGCTGCTTCTTCACTTCAGCGAGACGCTCTCCCAGGTTCTCCCCTTCCTGCAGGGCAGCGTCTAGGCTGTCCTTCAGCTCAATGAGCTTCTCCTCGCTGTCCACCTCGTGCTTGCGCATCAGGTCGTATATGAGAGCTATCCTGCCCTCCACCGCCTCGAGGCGTGCGTCGTCCACCGATATCCTCTCCTGCTCCGCATCCATCTCCTGAATAATGTCCTTCAGTTCGATGCGGGACGACTCCAGCCGTTGCAGCAGCGGCTCCAGCCTTTCAATGACCTTTGCCGCCTTGGTAAGGTTCGAGCAGGCGTCCTTAATTGCCGAGAGCACGTCGGCCTGCTCATTGTCCAGGGTTTTCACAGCCGTCTGCAGCGAAAGCTTCAGGTCTTCGGCGTTGGCCAGCTCCAACTGCTCCTGCTCCAGGCGCTCCAGCTCGCCGGCTTCCAGTGAAGCCTTGTCCAGCTGGTCGAACTGGAATTGCAGGTATTCGCGATTCTTTTGCTCCTGAGCGACTTTCTGCTCCAGCTCGCCTTGTTCCTTCAACAGAGAACGAAAATGCCTGTAGCAGGCCTCATATTCGCCGAGAAGGGCATTATTGCCGGCAAAAGCATCGAGAACCTTGCGCTGGAAGGCTCCTTCGCCCAGGAGAGTCTGGCTGTTCTGGGAATGGATGTCCACCAGAGAGGCCGTGAACTTCTTCAACTCGTCCAGCGTGACCGGCATATCGTCGATGAAAGCCCTTGAACGGCCCTGGGGCGTCACCACCCTGCGGACTATCCTCTGCTGCCCTTCATCATCTGAGAACTCGGCTTCGACCACGCAGTTGCGGCTGCTGTCGCAGATTACGTCGGCATCCGCCTTGGCCCCGAGCAGCAGGGACAGCGCCCCGAGCAATATCGATTTTCCGGCTCCGGTCTGGCCTGTTATAATTACAAGATGCTTTGGAAACGAGATATCCAAAGCATCTATCAATGCGTAATTGTTTATGGTCAGCCGCGCCAGCATACCACTACTGCTGCGACTCTGCCTTCCTGTAGTATATCTTGCCCTCCATGAACTCCTTGGTAGCAGTCAGGGCAGGCTTCGGAAGCCTTTCGTAATAACGGGAAATCTCGATCTGCTCCCTGTTTTCGAAAGTCTCCTCCAGAGTGTCGGCATAATTCGAGAATTCTTCGAGCTTCTTGCTGAGCTCCTGCTTCAGATCGGCAGCGATCTGGTTGGCTCTCTTTGCAATGATTACCGTAGATTCATAAATGTTGCCTGTAGGGGCTGCGATATCAGCCAGTTCCCTGGTAATGGTGTTGTTGACAACAGCCTGTTTCTTAACTTCCATTTCAGTCTATTCTTTTTACTATTCTGTTTACTCTTGCGTATATGTTGTCGAGTTCGCGGCGATGCTTGCTCTCCGGATATTCACTCACGAAGTTGTAGTAATCGTCGACGAACGACAGGTATCTTTCGTGTTTCTTCTCAGCCACGCTGTTTTCCGCATACTTGTAGGAAGACATGGCCACGAAGTAGAGGATCTCTTCCCTGTATATGTTCTCCGCATCCTCCTTCAGCACGTTCTTCAATGCGTAGTGGGCGGCCAGATAGTCCTCCATATGGTAGTAGAGGTGGGCGGCCTCGAAAGCCTTCTTGTCGAGACGCTCCTCGAGGTCAGTCCTCATCTTCTCGCATTCTTCCATATACTTGTTGTCAGGATAGAGCGTCATATAGCGGTTGAGCTCAGTCAGGGCCCTGTAGGTAGGGGTCTGGTCCAGCTCATAGCGGTAGGTGCTCTTGTAGAGACAGTCGATGTAGAGGAAGCGAGCCTGCTCTGCGAACGGGCTCAGGGGGAACACCGAGATGAACTCCGAGAAGTTGCTTTCGGCTGTGATGAAGTCCTTGTATCTGTAGTTGCTCAGCGCCCAGTAGAACTGCACCGTATCGTCCTGCGCGGTACCTTTGGTGGCCAGCGACAGGGATTCGAACATATCGGCTGCCTTCTGGAACTTCCCGTCTTCGAAAAGCTCGAAAGCCTTGGCATACTTGGCCGGTATGTCGTGTCCCCTGAGAAGCTTGTCGTACTCGGTGGCGCACGAAACAGTCAGGATAAGCGTAATAACTGAGATTATGATAGTTCTTGCTTTCATCGGAATTGTTTTAGAGGCTTCCTTTCAAAAATCTCTCCAAATCCATCGCCGCCTTGCATCCGCTGCCTGCCGCAACCACGGCCTGGCGATAGCGGCTGTCCATCACGTCGCCTGCCGCAAAGACTCCTTCGACGCTGGTGGCCGTAGTGTCGGGCCTGGTGATGATGTAGCCCTGCTCGTCAGTGTCTATCCACTGCTTGAAGACATCTGAATTGGGATGATGCCCGATTGCGAGGAAAAAGCCGTCGATTGCCACATCGAACTCCTCGCCGCTCTTGCGGACCAGACGGACACCGTTCACACCGGTTTCGTCGCCGAGGACTTCCTTTGTCTGGCATTCCCAGAGAATCTCGATGTTTTCAGTGCCGAGCACCTTCTCCTGCATAGCCTTCGTGGCGCGCAGTTCGTTGCGGCGGACGATCATATAGACCTTGCTGCAGAGAGAAGCCAGATATGAGGCTTCCTCGCAGGCCGTATCGCCGCCTCCCACCACTGCCACGACCTTCTTGCGGTAGAAGAAACCGTCACAGGTGGCACAGGCGGAAACGCCCATTCCGCGGAACTTCTTCTCGCTGTCCAGACCCAGGTACTTTGCGGAAGCACCGGTCGCGATGATTGCGGCGTCAGCCTCGATGGCCGGCTTGCCGTCAACCTCTATCCGGAAAGGCCTGCGTGAGAAATCCACGGCTGTCACGATGCCGGAACGGATATCGGCTCCGAAACGGAGGGCCTGGCGCCTGATGTCTTCCATCATCTCATTGGCGTCCACGCCGTCAGGATACCCGGGGAAGTTATCTACCTCGGTGGTTGTGGTGAGCTGACCTCCGGGCTGGATGCCCTCGATGACTACCGGGGCAAGACCGGCTCTCGCAGCATAGATCGCGGCTGTGTAGCCCGCCGGACCGCTGCCAATAATCAGACACTTGACTTGTTCCATAAGATTCCCTGCTTTAGCCTGCAAATGTATGAATTTTTGCGGATTAATCAGTTTTTTACATAAAAAAAGAGACCTTTTGCGGAGGTCTCTCTTTTTATCGGCTGAAGTATCTGCTACTGACCGTTTGCGATCTTGTAGGCTTCGGTAGTAGTGTAGTACTTGGTAATCATATTGGGCTGCTCCCAGTCGGGAAGCTTTCCGTCTGCAAAATACTGCAGGAAGTTCTCGGTAACCTGTCCGAAGTGAGCCTCGTGACCGTTGCGGTATGAATCCGGAACGAACACGTGCCAAGCGCCTTCAGCCATCTTCTCCAGCTTGATGCCGGGATATTTCTTCTCCAGCTCGGCAAAGCGTGCCTTCACTGCATCTTCATATCCGGCTGCGGGGTTGACGGCCTCGATGTAAAGCTCGGGCTTCCAGTTCTGCTCAAGACCCTGACGGATGGTGATGTTGGCCTTGGTGCCGCGCATCTCGCAGTAGTGGGTGTCTCCACCGCCCTCGGGAGCCTGATAGTTCCAGAGCACTGTGATAGAAGCGTTGAGGCCTTTGAGCTGCCAGTTGATCTCGCCGTTCTGGTAAACTTCGAGGACACCGTCCTTCACGTCTTTCATAAGGAAGTCGGGATAGGCTGCGAGTCCGGTGGAAGCCTTGAACTGGTCGAGAGTCAGAGGAGTTACCCAGTGCCTTGCAGAATTGATCTTCACATCCGAAGGACTGAGGATCTGGTCGGGATAGCACTGCCACTGAACAAGGTCAACAAGGTGAGTGGCCACGTCGACGATACCTTCGCCCTGCTGCTCAACATCGTAGAACCAGGCGGGACGGATGTTGGGCTTGCCTGAAACCTCTTTGTAGAAGTGGTGGACGCTTTCCATAGTGATGCCGGGATTCTCGGGTGTGCCTTTCTCCTGCTGGCCGTAGATGTCGGGAATCAGGGAGAGTTCACGCTGGAGGATCGTGGTGATCTCGTGACGCTCGGTCATAATGTCGTAGAGCAGCACGTTGTTGCGGTTCGCTATCTGGAAGCATTCCTTCAGCATCTGGAAGTTCTGGGGATTGATGGCCATAGGCTTGTCTGCAAGCACGTTGATGCCTGCTTCCAGAGTCTTCTTGATGTATTCGGTCTTCTTGAGGTTGTTGCCCGCAGTCACCATTACGTTGGCCTTTCCGTCAGAGATCATCTTCTCGAGGAAATCGGGACCGGTATAGACTATCTCGTTCCAGGATGTGGGGTTGTCCGCACGGGTGTTATATGCATCTATCTTGGCAAGATGCTCCTGCAGGTCCGCACCGGGATTGGAATAGACGTATACATCCTGACTTACCTGAGGGTAAGAAGTCTTCTGGACAAGGGCTGCGTGGAAATGGCCCGGATCGAGGGTGGCGATCACCACCTGCTTAGGTCCTTTCTCTTTGCAAGCGCCTGCCATGAACACGACTGCGAGGGATGCAAAAAACAATATGGCTTTCTTCATACCTTACTTCTTTGAAACTTTGACAATCGGGGGTTCACCGAAATCTCTCCAGATCTTTTCAGCCTTGGTGGGGGTCATCATACCGTCATAGGCATAGAACCTGTATTTGAGGGTATAGCTGTGGTTGGCCCTGAGTCTCCAGTCTTTGTTCTTCGTAGGCACGAAGTTCATATAGACGTCGCCGCGGCCGCCGTTCTGCTGTTCGTTCCAGATACGGATGGGCTCGGGATAGTTGTAGTCATCGGGATGGCACATATACAGCAGGCCGGCTACGTTGTTGCCGACACCGGTACCGCCGTTGGTGTAGAGCCAGCGGCCTGTGGTGTTGTCGATCTGCTGACGGGTCTTGCCCTCTGAGCTCATCATCTCGACATTATCCTTGGTCCATACTGCATTGGCACGGAAACCGAGGCCTGCATAGCGGTACTCTTTCAGGACAACGGGCTTGCCGCCGGGAGTCAGTTCAGACTCGAAATCCCAGAGATAGCCGTCTCCTACGTTGTAGACCTTCACCTTCCAGATCTCGCGCATCGCTGTCCTCTCGCCTGCATCGGTGAAAACGATGTGGTTGAGGGAAGCGTCGAAACCTGAGAACACGTCACCTTCGTAGAGGGCTTCTACAGCCTCGGGACGTACGGTACCCTGACGTGAAACGAGGTTCCAGCAGTCATAGATCTGTCCATCGTACTGGAGCTGTGTCCAGGGGTTCCAGATACCGTAGTGGTGGCGGTGGTCAGCGGGCTGGATGTTGGTCAGCACGAAACCTGAAGGAGTATATGCGGGATGGATGTAACCTCCGCGGTTGAAGATCGGATCCACACCTTCCGGAGACTGGTTGATGGCGAAGTTGTACTTCAGGACATCCTTGCCCCCTTTCTTGAGGAGGACGGCCTTCGAATCCATTGTAGCAGTCATCTGTTTGGCATTCACCTTCTTGGCCTTAACTCTCTTGGCTACGTAAGTACGTATCTGGCCGGGAGCGGTCTCGCCTTTCATGACGAAGAACAGCTCGGCCTTCTTGCCGTTGAGAACTACCTGGCAAGGGGTGGCGACCTCTCCGCCGTTGGTGGTCTCGAAGAGTTCGACTGTGTGTTTATCCTTTATCTTCAAGCCTGAAACGTCAGCGGTTACGACGCAGTCGGTACGATCGTATTTACCGGCGTTTACAGATATGTTAAGCGGCGCTCCATAAGACAGGAACGGGATGAGTAGCGTAAGTAATAGAACTTTGAATTTCATGGTTATACGATGTTATACGGTGCACGCATAGGACGAGAGAGCATTGAGTTGGCCTCGTCGTCGTTGATGAATCTTTCTTTGATGGGATCCCAGTAGAGTTTGCGGTGCAGGTGCATTGCGATGAACTGAAGCAGGCAGACTGCGCACGAACGGTGGGCGATCTCGGCGGGAGATACGGTAAGAGCGCGGCTCTTGACGCAATCCAGGAAGTTGCCGTGCTGGTCTTCACTCTTGTAGAGGTGTACTTCATTCTCTCCGAGAGGTTCGGTGATGATCTCGGCCCTTGAAGCCTGGAGAGCGGATGAAGAAGTGTTCATCTTCGGGTCGCTCGGAAGAACGGTGTAGTTGCCGCGGCATACGAAGATCCAGCCGTCGGTTCCCTCGAAATAGATACCGTTGGGTTTCTCGCGTGAGTCGGTGCAGCCTCTTACGATAACGTCGTCGGCATACCTCATCTCAGTGTGGTACTCGCCGTGTACATCCCAGAGACCGTTGTCAGCGAAGTCAGCCTCACCGTAAACCTCTACAGGGCCGGTATATTCGGCACCCATACCCCAGTGGGCGATATCGAAGTGGTGCACGCCCCAGCCGGTGATCATACCGGCACCGAACTGCTCGCAACGGAGCCAGCCCGGACGTCCGTAACCCTTCTGCGGGTGAACGCGGTCCTCGGTGTAGTAAACGTAAGGTGTCGAGCCGAGCCATTTCTCATAGTTGAAACCTGCGGGAACAGGCATCTCCTGGGTGTTTCCACCTGCAGGGTCGCCGGGAAGACGTACCTCTACGAGTTTCAGCTTGCCGATACGGCCGCTGCGCACGAATTCGCAGGCCATACGGAACTGCTCGCCTGAACGCTGCTGTGAACCGAGCTGGAATACGCGGCCTGAAGCATTGACGGCGTTACTCATCAAACGGCCTTCCTCCACTGTGAGGGAAGTCGGTTTCTCAAGATAGATATCCTTGCCTGCGCGAACTGCGTCGATGGCAATCTTTGCGTGCCAGTGGTCAGGTGTGCAGACTACGACGGCGTCGATGTCCTTGTTTGCAAGGAGGTCTTCGTAATCGGCGTAAACGGTAGCCTCGGGACGGGTCCAGCCCCTGCGCTCGTAGAAATTCTTAACGAGAGTCTTGGCATCCTGTGCGCGGTTTGCATCGAGGTCGCAGACAGCAATCATATGAGCCTGCTCGAACTTCATAATGCCGGGCATGTCGAAACCCTGGCTCTGACGGCCAGTACCGATGGCACCGACATTGATGCGCTCCGAAGGAGCGTTCGCACCGAAAACGTGAGAAGGCACGATAGAGGGGGCGACGATAAGGCCCGCACCTGTCAAGGCTGTGCTCTTCAAGAATTTACGTCTAGAAATATCAGTCATGATTCTAAGGTTAAAATAGGTTTGTGAATTATTGATTTTATGGTTATTACATAATAGTCCAAATTCCTTGTAAAGTTATGAATTCAAAACAAGGAAAACAAGTATAATTCTGACAAAAAAATCAGTTTTTGTGCAGCTCCAGGGTATTGTCTATGACCGCCGGCAGTTCTTCCGGGAAATGGGTGACGAAAAGCAGGGTCTTTCCGTCGTCGGAGCAGAAACGCTCGATGGCCGCCTTGGCGATGGACCTGAAGCGGCGGTCCAGTCCCTGGAAAGGCTCGTCAAGTATCAGAAGGTCAGGGTTCCTGACAAAGGCGCGCACCAGCAGGACGAGACGCTGCTCTCCGCTCGACAAGGTGGGAAACAGCCGCTGCGCAAGCTTTCCTGCCCCGAAAACATCCAGCAGGCTGCCGCTCACTGCAAGGTCTTCGGCGCGGTTGCGTCCTGTCCCGGCATAGCCGTCGGCCATACCTCCGGCCACGACCTCCACAGCCAGCAGGTTGTCGTTGAAGCCGCTGTGCATCTCGCTTGACAGGTATCCGATATGCTTCTTGATGTCCCAGATGCTCTCACCGGTTCCCCTGCGCACGTCGAACAGGTCCATATCGAGGGAATAGGCCTTCGGGTTGTCGGCGCAGACAAGGCTCAGAAGCGTGCTCTTGCCGCTGCCGTTGGGTCCGGTGACATTCCAGGCTTCGCCGCGTCTGACGGTCCAGTCGAGTCCGGAGAAGATGGTCCTCTCCCCGTACGAGATCGAAACGTTGCGCATACAGACCGCATTCTCATATCCTGCGTCCCGCGACAGGGCAAAGGGGAAATCCGGAAGCGGCAGCCGGCTTTCAGGCCTGCCGGACGATGCACGGAGCGCTTCGTCGCGGCTCATCTTGGCCGAGCATACTCCTTCCTTCAGAAAATAGACGTGGGTCACAAGAGGCGGTATCATTTCCACATCGGTGAGGCTCATTATGAAGCTGACGCCCAGCCGGGCCGAAACGAGCTCCATCAGGCCGCACAGCAGTTCCCTGGTCTCAGGGTCGAGACCGATGAAAGGAGACTCCAGGACAAGCACCTTCGGCGCCGAGAGCAAGGCCCTGGTCAGATGATAGCGGCGGAGTTCTCCCGAAGACAGCACCATTATGGTCCGGTCGAGCAGGGGCCCCATCCCGAGCAGGTCATAGAGTTCCTGCCTCCATCGCCCGTCAAGTGCGGGTTCCTGAGCCAGCAGGTCCCTCACAGATATTCCGTTTTCCCTCTCCTGGGCGTGCCAGCGCTGCTGGTAGTAGTAAGGGAACTCGGTGGTGCCGTATGCTCCGTTGAAGCGCACGGTTTTCATCGTCCTGTAGGTCTCGCCGCCGAGATTGTGGCGAAGAGTTCCTTCCCTGAGGTAGAATCCGCCCGACAGCATCGATATGAGGGTGCTCTTGCCGCTGCCGTTGTCTCCCACAAGCGCGATGTGCTCCCCTTCTTCGAGTTCGAAGTCCACGGGGGCCGCCAGCCTTCTGAAAGGGTTGGAGACGACAGCGGAACGCAATGTTATCAGCGGAGCCATAGGATCAGACGAAGCGTCCGTCGCGCATTTCGAGGCAGCGGTCGCTCAGGCGGGCCAGGTCGCGGTCGTGAGTGACGATCACGAAGGTCACGCCGTGGGTGTCCCTTATCTTGAAGAAAAGATTGTGCAGTTCCTCCCTTGTCTTGCTGTCCAGGTTGCCTGAAGGTTCGTCTGCAAAGATCACGGAAGGCGAATTGACGAGCGCACGGGCGACTGCAACGCGCTGCTGCTCTCCGCCGGAAAGCTGCGAGGGCTTGTGGTCGAGCCTTTCGCCCAGGCCCAGTTCCTCCAGCAAGGCGGCTGCCTGGTCAGGATCCCTGCGGCCTGCTATCATAGCCGGAATCATCACGTTCTCCTTTGCCGTGAATTCGGGCAGCAGATGGTGGAACTGGAAGACGAACCCTATCTTGCGGCAGCGGAAATCGGCCAGTTCCTTTTCGGACAGGCTGAAGATGTCCTGCCCGTCGATAAGCACCTTGCCCGCGTCAGGGACGTACAGTGAGCCGAGAATCTGAAGCAGGGTGCTCTTGCCCGCACCGCTGGCGCCCACGATGCTTATGACCTCGCGGTCTTCTGCCGTGAAGTCGATGCCTTTGAGCACCTTGAGGTCGCCGAAGCTTTTTTCAATGCCTGTTGCCTGAATCATAACCTGACAAAATTAGTAAAAATATCGGACTAATACGGGTCTACGTCCACTACTATGTCGACCGACGGTTTCATATAGCCCCGCATCTGAGCCACGAGATCCGCAACGCGCCGCTTTGCCGCCTTGGCCGAAGCATTCTTGGCCAGCTTCACCCAGAAGACTACCATATAATAGCCCTGCAGCTTGTTGACGGCCGGAGTCATCGGTCCCATAAACTCTATGCCCGGCATCTTCGACAGTCGGGACTTTATTTCGTCGGCCATCCTGTACACGCGGCCTTCGTACCGGTCACGGACGGTCAGGGAGATCATCCTCACATAGGGAGGGAACGAGAATATGCGGCGCTGCTCCAGCAGCGAATCGCTGTCGTACCTGCCTGCAGCAGCATCCTTCAGCACGGGATAATCGCCCTGCCAGGTCTGGATCACGAAGCTGCCGGCGCTGCCACGTCTTGCCGCACGCCCCTTTAGCTGTGCGAGCAGCTGCAAGGCCTTCTCGTCGCTGCGGAAATCCTGCAGGCTCACGATGGTATCGGCATTGATCACGGCGACCATCGACAGGTTGGCGAAATCGAAGCCTTTTGTGATCATCTGGGTGCCGACCATAATGTCTATGTCGCCGTTGCGGAAGCCTTCCAGCACTTTCTTCTCCTCGCGGGCAGAAGCCGTCACGTCAGCGTCGAAGCGGGCCACGACTGCATCGGGGAACAGCTGCTGAAGCTCTTCCTCGAGCTTTTCCGTGCCGGCACCACGCAGGGCAAGGCCTTCGCATCCGCAGCTGCTGCAGACAGGCTCATAGGCAGTCTGCCAGCCGCAGTAATGGCAGCTGAGCACGTTCTTGAACTTGTGATAGCTCAGGGCCACGTTGTACGAAGGGCAGCGGGGAACCGAGCCGCAATGCGGGCACTGGACATAGGAAGAGTAGGAACGTCTTGAGCGGAACACCATTATCTGCTCCTTGCGGCCGAGGGCCTCCCTCATCATATTCACCAGCTTCATCGAGAACGATCCCTTCACGTCGCGGGCCGCCCAGGCCCTGTTCATATCTATCAGCACGGTATCGATCTCGGGTTCGCCGTAATAGCGCTCCTTCAGCTCAACATAGCCGTACTTCCCGGTGCGGGCGTTATAGATCGACTCGAGAGAGGGAGTGGCGCTGCCCAGCAGGATGTCGGCCGAATGGGCGCGGGCGAACATCACCGCCAGGTCTCGTCCGTGGTAGCGCGGTGCCGGGTCGGCCTGTTTATAGGAGCCGTCGTGCTCTTCGTCCACCACCACAAGGCCTACGTCACCGTGCGGCAGAAGCAGGGCCGACCGGGTGCCGAGTATCACGTACGGTTCGCCGGCAGACACTATCTTGTCATAAATATCCTTCCTGACCGCAGGCGTCTGTCTCGAATGCCAGATCAGCAGCTTGTCGCCGAAAGCGGCCCCGAGGCGCTGTTCCAGCTGCCTGGACATTGCGATTTCCGGCACCAGATAGAGGACTCCCCTGCCCTTCGAGAGCGTCTTGCGGGCCAGGGCCATATATATCTCGGTCTTGCCGGCCGCAGTCACGGCATCCAGCAGCACCGGTTTCCTGTCCTTCGAGAAATAGCTTTCGATGGCACCCACCGCCTCCTGCTGGGCGGGAGAAAGGACAGCCTCGGGCTGGCTTTCGTACTGCGGCAGCTTCTTGCGCAGGCTGCGTTTCTTCTCGACCTGCTTGAAGAACTGCGCGGGGCAGGCGCTCTTGAACACCTCCCCTAGAGTGCACATATAGTATTCCGCAATGCTTGCCCAGAAATCCATCTGGGACTTGCCTATCACCGGAAGTCCGGTCTTGACCTCATCTATGTCGCGGACGGCGGCGGGATCGATACCCTCGCCCAGAGCCCCTTTCCGGCTGACTACGGCAAGGTAGCGGCGTCCGTGGAAAGTCACGGTCACCCAGCTGCCCACGCCGACGGCATCCTTCAGCTCTTCCGGCAGGAAATAGCTCACCTCTCCCGTCAGCCTGATGGGAAGTATCACGTCCACGCAGATTCTGTCCGGGGTCATTGCAGGTAGTTTATTCTGTTGCGTTTGAGACTGTCGATATGTGAGCGGACCGTCTGTCGTATGGCCTGTTTGTTGACCTTGCCGACTCCGGCCATCGGTATTTCGTCCAGGGCCACGTAGAAGTCGGGACGGCGGTTCTTCGCGAGCCTGAGCTTCAGGTACTCGCCGAGGGCCTTGAGGTCAGTCTTCTCGGCCTGTTCCCGTTTCAGCACTGCCACGATCCTCTCGCCGTATACGGCATCGGGAATTCCCACCACCTGAGAGCCTTCTATGCCGTCGAAGGCATCCAGTGCCAGCTCGACGTGCTTGGGAGATATGTTGTCGCCTCCCTTGATGACCATATCCTTGCACCGGTCCACTATCCAGTAGCGACCTTGCGCGTCACGGCGTGCCACGTCGCCGGTATGGAACCAGCCCTCTTCATCGTACGAAGCCGCCGTCATCGCAGCGTCCAGGTAGCCGGCCATCATTCCCCTGCCCCGGATGCACAGTTCTCCCTGGCACATACCGTCCTCTTCCTCCACAAATCCGGGCGCCAGACGTGCCTCCATATTGCCGACCGGACGGCCGGCAGAAGTACCGCGGACTTCAGGAGCATCGTCGAAGCTCTGAGCCACCGCCCAGCTTGCGCATTCGGTCATACCGTAGCCGCAGAGGACACCCTGCGGTCCGAATGCCCTGCCCATATTGTCCACCAGATCCTGCGATGTGTAAGACCCTCCCACCACGGCTATCCTCACGCTCGAAAGGTCGTAACGCGGCATCAGCTCCGATGAGAACAGCAGCTGGTACATCGTCGGCACCATATTGAGCACCGTGCAGCGGTATCTGTCTATGAGTCTTAACGTTCCCCTCGCCGTGTAGCTCTTGCTCACCACCAGCGACGCTCCGCGAAGGAAGAAAGAGCAGCAGATCAGCACGCAGCCATAGCAGTGGCTGATCGGCAGGTTGAGCAGCATTATGTCGCGAGTTTCCAGCCCGATTGTCTTCATATAGTCGAAGGCGGAGTTGGCAAGGCTTTCGCGGGTGTGCATCACGCCCTTGGGGTTGGCCGTGGTGCCCGAGGTGAACATTATAAGCTGCAGGTCAGCAGGAAAGGGACCGGCGGCCGGCTTCACATCCAGGGGCTCGGCGAGCAATCCGTCCGAAAGGCGCAGAAGCAGCCTGGCTCCCGCAGATTCAGTGATATAGCTTATGTCCTCATCGACCGACTTGGAGCTTATTGGCACGGCCACAGCCCCCAGTTTCATAAGGGCGAAAAAGGCCTTCATCCAGTGCGACGTGTTCTGGCCGAACAGTGCCACCCTGTCTCCGGGGCCGATCCCATAACCGGCAAGAGTGTCGGCGCAGGAATCCACCTCATCCAGGAATTCCGCATAGGAACAGCTCTTCCCCTCATCGGGGAAATGGATTGCGGAAGACGGATATCGGGGTGCGGCAGCCCGGAACAGGTCGTAGAAGGATTCCATAGGCTAAGCCTTCCACTTGATGCGGGCGTTGACGAAATTGGTTCCGGAAGCTGAATTGACAGAGAAAAGCGTCAGGTCATCGGCCAGGTCCTCATACCTGACTTCGATATCTTCGCCGTAGACGGCCTCTTTCGCATAGACTATCTCGAAGCGCTCCACCTGGCGGTCGTAGACCTTGTCCACCGGATATGAATCCATAATCCACTGCACGTACTGCATGCTGTTGGTGTGTCCGTTATAGTCGATGTCGCTGTAAACCACCCTGTGGCGGTATATGTCCGTTCCGCCGGCCTGAGGAAGCTTGCCGGGCAGTTCAGCCGACACTTTCTCGCCGGTGGCGAAATCAGCGATGTTGGTGTCCCTGATGACGTTCACGGGACGGCGGGTCTTGAGGTCTATTATAGCCCATTCGGTGGATGCAGTGCAGAGGATCTCTCCTGCCTCGTCGCGCATTATGAAGTTCCTGGTCGTAAGCAGGCGGTTCACGCCTTCCACCCAGGTCTCGATGTTGATCTTGTCCTGCTCGACGGGCAGGCGCTTTACATCTGCCGCGAACTTGAGCAGCACCCAGGAAATACCTTCGCCGCCAATAAGGTTGAGCGTGCCGAAGCCGTGCAGGTCAGCGTCCTTGCCTGAAGCGGTAAGAAACGCACGCTGCAGCGCCACAAGCCTGAAATGCATTTTTCCATCCACATCGTGTGCAGGAATCGTATAATCGTATCTGTTTCCCATTGTTCCGTTCTTTACAGGGCTAAAGGTAGCGAGATTTGAGATTTTTTAAGTAATTTGGCAGAAAATAACTTCATATGAAAAGATCCATTATTGCTATTGCATTAGCAGCTGCGCTCCTGTCCACTTCAGGGTGCATCATCGTTAACGACAATTCATCAGCACCACAGACAAAAATGGAAAATCCTGTCATTGAAAACATTATGGCCCGCCGTTCAGTACGCCATTACACTGACCAGGCCGTGCCCCGCGAACTGCTTCAGCAGATTGCCGTATGCGGCGTGAACGCTCCGAACGCCATGAACAGCCAGGACTGGGAAGTCCGTATCATCGACAATCCCGAATACTTCGACACAGTCACCGAAGTTATGCGCAAGACAATGCCCTCGATGGTGGGCGACGACGATCCCAAATTCCGCAACGGACTGCGCAACGCCACAGCCGCGATAGCTGTAGCGTGTCCCGACGACGAATACGGGATGTCACTCATCAATGTCGGGCTGCTGTGCGAGAACATCTGCCTCTCAGCCCTCTCCCTCGGCCTCGGATCCGTCATTATGGGCGGTCCAGTACTGGCCATCAACTCAAGCCCCGAAGCCAAGCCTTTCCTTGACAAGCTGAACTTCAGCGAGGGTTACAAGCTTCGCATCATCATCGGTCTCGGATATCCCGACGAAGAGCCTGCCGCAAGGCCCAGGGACCTCGGCAAGATCAAGTTCGTCGACTGACGGAACCGCTCTGAAAACTATCTTATGAAATGCATCGGCGCCCAGGGCTCGTCGCTGCCGGGAACGGGTTTCCCGTCGGTGGCCTTGAGCAGGGCGGCCATATTGTTGGCGAGGGTGCGCATAGTCTGCATTCCCTCGGTGTCGAGCGCTGACTGTCCGGGTTCGCGCCCGTAGGCTATGTTCCAGTACTGTGAGGTAACGACCGGCATATTCAGCATAAGGAACGGCATGTTCAGCGTCTGGAATGCGGCGGTCGCTCCACCTCTGCGGCATATTGCCACGGCTGCGGCAGGCTTCCCGCGGAATGCCGCCCCGTTGGAGTAGAACATCCTCTGCATAACGGCGAGCAGTGCGCCGTTGGGTTGGCCGTAGTATACAGGCGAGCCGACCACAAGCGCATCGGCGCTCTCCATCTTCTCGGATATGCCGTTGCAGACATCGTCGCCGAAAGTGCAGGCGCCGGGATCGAGATAGCATCTGCCGCAGGATATGCAGCCTCTGACAGGCTTGTTGCCTATCCACACGATCTCGCTGTCGATGCCGAGTTTCTCGAGCTGCCCAGCTATTTCTGAAAGGGCCACGAAGGTATTGCCCTTCTGACGGGGGCTTCCGTTGATCATCAGGACTTTCATAATCTACCAGTCGGGGTGCAGTGTCTTGTTGAACTTCAGGGTGGAAATGAGGGATTTTATGGCGCTCCTCGTCATCTCGGTCTCGGCAGTGCGGTTACGGCTCTCGAACACGAACTTGAGACGTTTGCCGAAGAGCCTCTTCATCACGATGCAGGTCGCAGTGGAGTATTCGCCCAGACGCTCGGCGCCAGCAGACTTGCGGCATTCGAACTCCGCAACGGTTCCGGGAGCCCCGTCCAGCAGATCCAGCAGGCCGTCGAGAAAAGCCATAGCTTCATCGGAGTCGGCACCGATGTAGAGACTGGTCTCGTCCAGGTGGTCGATGGTCATACTCGTGATGTCATCGCGGAAGATGCCCAGCACGTTGAGCCTGTAGGCGACGCTCATATAATAGGCGACGGAGCCGTCGTCATCCTTGTATTTGAAAATAGAGAACTGAGACTGCTCGTCCTCCTCTATCTCGGCCACCTCGAAGCGCATTCCGACAGGGATGTTCTGTGCGAATGAGCAGACTGCCAGCAATGAAAAGGCAAGAGTAAACAATAATTTTTTCATATCGTATGACTGTTGTTTCTACAAATATACATTTTTCACTCGGAAACCTTCCTGATCCGCCAGCCGATTGCAGCCACGATGAACGACATCAGCGGCGATATGATGTTGAAGAAACAGAAAGGCGCATAGGCAATGGTCGAGACGGAGAGTATCGTGGCCTGCGTCATACCGCAGCTGGACCAGGGGACCAGCGGTGATGTGACAGTGGCCGAATCCTCCACGCTGCGGCTGAGCAGGCGCATCTCGTAGCCCTGCTTCTCGAACGAGTCGCGGTAGAGGTTCGAGGTCAGTATTATGGAAAGATACTGGTCGGAAACGATAGCGTTGAGGGCCGTTCCGGTCAGCACAGTAGAGCCCACGAGCCCCGCCCTGGTCCGGGTGAGGGGAGCGAGCAGGCGCGACAGGTCGGTGAGCATGCCGCTGGAGCGCATACAGCCTCCGAAGAACATCGCACACAGGATGAGGAACACCGTGTTGAGCATTCCGGTCATTCCACGGCTGGTCACCAGCTGGTTGATCTCAACGTTGCCCGTGTCGAGCGTCACGGTGTCGTAAATCATCCGGACGGTTCCTGCAAAATAGGTCTTCCATCCCGAACCGGCAACCATCCCCTCTCCTATGCTGCGGACCACTTCCGGCTGGAAAATGAGGGCTGCCACCGTTGCAGCGAGGGCCGACAGGGCCAGCGTCATTATGGCCGGTTTCTTCTTGATAATCAGCCAGAGAGTGAAGGCGGGAACCACCAGCAGCCAGGGCGTGATCCTGAAGCGGGACGAGAGTATCTCCGAATATGTGTCCATCTGGACCTCCGGAACGCTGCCGTGAGTCAGTCCGATAATGGTGAAGACGATCAGCGTTATGACTATCGAGGGCACTGTCGTCAGGTACATATAGTGGATGTGGTCGAACAGGCCAACCTTGTTGATGGAGGATGCCATCACGGTGGTGTCCGAAAGCGGAGATATCTTGTCGCCGAAATATGCGCCGGAAATGATGGCGCCGGCAGTCAGCGCATCGGAGAAGCCTTCGGCGTGGCCGATGCCTATCAGGGCGACGCCGACGGTCGCAATGGTGGTCCAGGAAGAACCGGTTATGATGGACACGACCGCGCACAGCACGCAGGCGGTGAGCAGGAACACCTTCGGACTGATTATCTTTATTCCGTAACAGATGAATGTGGGAACCACACCGCTCATCGTCCAGGTGCCTGAGATGGCTCCGATGAGGAAGAGGATGAGTATGGCCGGGGTCACTTCGCTGACATTCGAGACTATATCTCTTTCAAAGTCCTTCCACGGAATCTTGTAGAGCCACATCGAGAGCCAGATGCACACTCCTGCCGCTACGAGCAGGGCGACCTGCGAAGCCCCCAGGATAGAATCAGCACCGAAGATGGCAATATCGAACGCCAGCAGCGCGACAAGCACCGCCAGCGGTACGAGAGCAATGAGTATCCTTCCTTTGGAGGTTATGTTTCTCATAAGAATGGTCAAGCTAGAAATGGAAACGGCCGGTCGTGGAATCAACTATGAGGTCTTCGGGAAGGCCGGTCCTGACATTACCCTGCTTCGTCATCAGCCATACCTTGTCTGCCACTCTCAGGGCCAGTTCAAGGTCATGCGTGGAAAGGAAGATTGTCTTGTCAGCTTCTCTTGTAAGCCTGTGAAGCAGGTTCAGGACTTCCACCTTGCTCGGATAGTCTAGGAAGGCGGTCGGTTCGTCAAGAAAGATTATGGGAGTCTCCTGCGCCAGGGCCTTGGATATCATCACCTTCTGGCGTTCGCCGTCGCTCAGTGTCTGGACAAGCCTGTCGCGAAGCTCTGATATGCCGACAAGTTCTATTGCCTCTGACACTTTATCGTGGTCAGCAGCGCGAAGCCTGCCCCAAAATCCGGTGTATGGACTACGCCCCATCCCCACCAGTTCTTCCACCGTCATATTCTGGAGATTGCTTTTCTCTGTCAAAACCACGCCGATCACCTTAGCAAGCTCGATTTCCCTATATGACCTGAGCGGTTTGCCCAAAATGTCGATCTCGCCCGAAAGCGGCGGAAGAAAGCCCGAAAGAGTGCGCAGCAGGGTTGATTTTCCAGCTCCGTTCTCGCCGATGAGACAGGTCATCTCACCACTGCATATGGTATCGGAAATATTCTCTGCAACCACTTTCACAGAATGTTTTGCAGTATAACCGATAGCCAGTCCGGCAAGCCTTATGGTTTCCTCGCGTTTCATATTCCCTACAAAGATATAAAATATCGGTGCATCAGGCACCACAAACGGCGCAAAGGCGCCGCAGGGGTTTTAGGGGGCCTGGCCCCATAGTAACTCGGTGCCATCAGGTTCCTCATTAATAAGCCGAAGGCCGCGCGGAGCGCGCAATGCAGCGGCTCTGCCGCTTGCAAACAGGTGCCCCTGGCACCACAAAAAAAGAGAAGGCCAGAAGCCTTCTCTTTTTTTGTGGTGCCACCGGGAATTGAACCAGGGACACACGGATTTTCAGTCCGTTGCTCTACCAACTGAGCTATGGCACCATTGGTTTGAGGACTGCAAATATAGAGTTTAAATGCAAAACACCAAAAAATTATTGCGGTTTTATCTTGATTTTCATACCAGGATAAATCTTGGTATTCTTGGTATAACCGTTCAAAGTCATAATATCGTGCAGCGTAACGCCGTCAAACTTGTTTGAAATCTCCCAGAGAGTATCACCCTTCTTGACAGTATATGTCAGATAGCCGCCGGAACTTGATGTAGCCGCGGTAGAGCTTGACGAACTTGAAGAAGATGATGATGAAGATGACGCCGTAGTGGCAGGGGCCGATCCCTTGC
>JAGCFF010000087.1 GCA_017650285.1 Bacteroidales bacterium | reverse complement strand
CAGCCGGGACTGTGGTTTATGGCCGGAATTACGCTGAAAGGCTGGTTCCGCTAGGATTGCAGAGTCTGTTTCCAGAAACGTGAAGTAATGTCCTCGAAGCTGCCGTCAGCATTGCGGCGGTACATCCTCTGATTGGTGGTAGGCTTGTTCAGCGGGCCGAGATGTGCCAGGTAGGGACCGATCTTTATATAGTCGAATTTCTGCCGGTCGAGCTGCTTAGGAAGACGTATGCGGCCGCTGTACCAGCCAACCTTGAACGCCGGATACTTCGAGTGCACATAGTCGGCAAGCTGCTGGAGCCGCTCCAGGTCGGAATCCCCTCCCATAAATGCCACGCAGGTGATGTCGCTGCGCACGTCCGCCACGAGGGCGTCGATGGCGGCTTCGTCCAGCTCGTCACCGATATCCTCCCACAGGTACTGGCTGTGGCAGCCCGGGCAGTGGTTGGGGCAGTTGGATATATTAATAGAAAGCGTGGTTTCGTCTGGAATCTCCAGAAAAACCACGCTTGTGTTCACGTATTTCAACATCACTTAACGACGATTTCCTTCTTGGCCGCATAGTAGAACCTGCGGGCGGCCTCTGCCTGACGGGCAGCAGAGAAGTTGCTGACGCGTTTCAGGTAGCCGATGATCCTGGTCATATAGTCCACGTTCTTGCTGCCGCATACGGGGCACTCGTGGAGATAACGCTTGTCGATATGGCCGCAATCGTTGCAGATTGTGTTGGGAATGTTGAACGTGAAATAGTTGCAGCCTTCGTGAGCTGCAACTTTCAGAAGCTGCAGGTATTGCTCCTTCGAGAGATGTTCCTCGAGGTTCATATGCAATGCCGAGCCTCCTGTCAGATGCTCGATGAACGGGGCACCGTGCAGTTTGAACTTGTCGATGATGTTCAGCGAGTCATCCTCCACAACGTAGAAGTATGAGTTGTAGCAGTCGCGGGGAACGAAGTAGCCGTCCTCGCGGTCCCATTTGGCGTGCTTTACGCCCACGTTCTCTGCGGGAATCATCTCGCAGTTGAACATAAGGTCCTTGGTGCGGTACTGCTTGTTGAACCTCTCGATGACACCGAGCACGCCCCTTACGAAGTTCCTGTACTCTTCGTTCGGAGTGATCTTGATGCCGAGGAATTCGGCAGCCTCAACCATACCGTTGACGCCGATTGTCAGGTACTGGCGGCTCATATTGATGTAGCCGGCGTCGAACAGGGGCAGCATACCCTTGTCCTTGAGCTCCCTGAGGTTGGCGTCATAGGCGGTCTGCACCTTGTGGCAGATGTCAGTAATCTCACCCAGGAACTGCAGGTAGTCCATATTGTTGTTCACTGCATACTGGATGGTCCTGTTCAGGTTGATGGTGAGCACGCTCTTCGAACCTGTGCTGACTCCGCCGGCACCGAGGGTATACGAGAAGCCGTTGTCCTGGATCTCGTTGCGCAGACGGCAGCAAGAACTCAGGGAATCGGCGTTGTCGCTCATATATGTGAAGAACGAGTGTCCTTCGGCATACATCTGGGCGGTGAACTCGCCGTATTCCTTGTCCTTGCATTCGTCGTTCTCGGTGAGCAGCGCCATAGTCTCCACCGGGAAGGTGAGCATAGTCTTCAGGCGCTCCTGGTTGAACCACTTCATAAACCTCTTCTGCAGCCAGTTGAGGCCGTCCCAGTCGGGCTGTGTGCCGTCAGGGAAGTAGAAGTTGTCGAACAGGCTCTTGAAATAGTACTTGTCGTAGTAAGAGATGTTCCAGAACACTGCCTGATAGTTGCGGGCGCCTGTCGGCTGGTTGATCGAGTATACCACCTGCTCGAAGCAGTCGGTGATCACCTTGTCGATGGTGCGCTGCTTGGTGCTGAGGTCCACTACCCTGTCGGGATGCTGCCAGTAGTCCTTGCCGTACTCCATTTCGATGAAGTAGTTCATATACATCAGGAATTCAGGAGTGGCGCAGGCGCCGCTGAGCATCGAGCTCACCATAAACACCATATTGATGAATCCGCCGCAGAACGACTTGAGGTTGGTCGGTGCGGTAGAGTTGCCGCCGATCGATGCGGTACCGCCGATGAGCCAGGGGTACATAGTGATCGAGGCGCAGTAGTTGGCAAGGCTGGTTTCATCGTTCTTGTAGATGAAGTGTGTGTTGAGCAGCTCGAGATAGCGGTCTGCGAGCTCCTTGCCGTACATCTTCTTGATGCGGTCGGTGAGCAGACGACGGTTGAGACGGATGAAGTTGCTCTTGGGCAGCTCTCCGATGAGGGTTGCGATGTTCTTGTGCTCCACATTGGCGTTCGCGTCGAACTTTGAGCCTGTGGCGGCATTCGAAGCTTCGCAGTAGTCGGCGAGGAACTGCATCTTGCTGGTAAGGTCGCGGTCCTCCTGGTGGCTCTGGCGATAGAGGATGAATGATTTGGCAACCTTGTAGTAGCCTTCTTTCATAAGACTTTCCTCTACCTGATTCTGGATGTCTTCGACCTTGACGCCTTCGTACATATCCAGATGTGCAAGAATTTTGCTGAGAACTCCGAGGTCGATGGGTTCTCTCACTGAGTCGAACGCCTTGATGATGGCGTTCATAATCTTGTCAAGGGAGAATTTTTCTAGTTTGCCGTCGCGCTTAGTAATAGAGAACTGGTTTGTGGTTTCCATACCGACTTTGACTTTATAATATAGTGTGATGTTTATTAATAGCTTTTTTGGTCAGGTGCGATGAAATTGCATAGCAAGTTAGCACATTCATAGCTATCAATACCCATTGGTCATTTTTTTGTTTTTAACAATTAATAAACAAACGGCCCGGCAGCATTGCCAGGCCTTGATTTGTCATTTATCGTTTGTTTATATTAACATTTAATCAACATACCGCCTCAGAGTGACGCAGACATTGTGGCCGCCGAAGCCGAGGGAATTGGAGAGGGCGATGTCGAGGTCGCGCCGCACGGCCTTCAGGGGCGTATAGTCGAGGTCGCATTCCGGATCGGGCTCCTCCAGGCCTATGGTGGGAGGCACGATGCCGTTCTTCAGGGCAAGCACCGAAACTATGGCCTCAGCCGCACCGGTGGCTCCGAACATATGGCCGGTCATCGACTTCGAAGAACTTATCGAAGCGCGGCGGGCATCCTCTTCTCCGAGGGCGATCTTGAGGGCCTTGGTCTCGGTGAGGTCGTTGTAGTGGGTGCCGGTGCCGTGGGCGTTGACATATAGGTTCTCGCCGGAACGGTAGCCGCCTTCGTCGAGGGCGAGCTTCATCGCGCGGGCTGCAGGTTCCCCGTCAGGACGCGGCGAGGTGAAATGGTAGGCGTCGCAGGTGCAGCCGTATCCGACCACTTCGGCCAGGATCGCTGCATTGCGGGAGCGGGCGTGTTCATATTCTTCAAGCACCAGCATCGCAGCCCCCTCCGCCATCACGAAACCGCCGCGGCGACGGTCGAAAGGCAGGCAGGCCTTGAGGGGATCCTTCTCGGGAGTGAGGGCGCGCGCATTGGCGAAACCGGCAAGGGCCATAGGGTTGAGCACGGCCTCGCTTCCTCCGGCCAGTACGACATCGGCACGGCCGGTCTGAATCGCTATGAACGCCTCCCCAATGGAGTTGGTGCTCGATGCGCAGGCGCTCAGATGAGCCATGCACGGCCCCTGAGCGTTCATCTTGATGGCGATGTTGCCGGCAGCGATGTTAGGGATGACCATCGGGATGTAGAAGGGCGACACCCTGGTGGCACCTTCTTCGAAAAGCACCCTGGACTGGCTGATCTGGGTCTCATAGCCTCCGATGCCGGAAGCCACATACACGCCGAAACGCTCGGGAGCGACAGTCTCGCCGGAAACTATGCCGGCGTCGGCCACGGCCTGCACCGCGGCAGCCTCGGCCATCTGGCTGAAACGGTCGCTGCGTTTCACTTCCTTGGGGGTCATTCCGTACTTGAGCGGGTCGAAATCCTTCACGACTCCGGCAACGTGCACGGGCAAGCCCGTATCCTCATACCCTTCGAGCGGAACTATGGCGCAACGGCCGGCCGAGATGTTGCTCCAGAAGGTCGCCACATCGTTTCCGGAAGGAGAAATTACTCCCATTCCCGTAACTGCCACACGCTTTGTTTCCATATATAAACGCTGCAAAAGCAACGGCGAATATAGATAAAAAAAATCAGGTTGGCTTCGGCCGACCACTAACATCCATCGCTATTTGCGACATTTCAACAAATAAATGACATTTTATATGACGAGTGATATAAATATGTATTTGTCGCAATTGCCTCCCTAAAAAATCACATTATTCTTTTGCAGTTTATTTATCGTTATAATAACTTTATGTAATATATCATAGGTCTTCGATCGTTTTTTGATGTGAGAACACACTTAATCAACCAATAACTAAACACTTATGAGAAAAACATTCTTAATGAAGGCAACTATCTGCGTAGCGGCAATGTTGCTGAGCATAGCTTCCTATGCACAGCTCAGGCCGCTGGCCGGAAAAGTTGTGGACCCGAGCGGAGAGCCCATAGTGGGTGCCTCCGTCGTCGTGCCTGGCCAGAGCAATGTCGGCACCGCCACAGGTGCAGACGGCTCCTTCCAGCTGATGGTTCCAGCCCAAGCTGCCAGTGTCACGATTTCCTGCATCGGTTATGTGACTCAGACCGTTCCGATTGCCGGCCGTCCGGCTGTCAACGTCACCCTTGAAGAAGACAATGAATTCCTCGAGGAGACAGTCGTCATCGGTTACGGTGTGCAGCGCAAGAGTGACCTCACCGGCGCTGTAGCATCAGTCCGCTCCGCCGACCTGGAGCACCGTTCAGTATCAAGTGCGGCAGCAGCCCTCCAGGGCAAGGCAGCCGGTGTCCAGGTTTACTCCAATTCAGGAGCTCCGGGTGAGTCGTCACACATCCGCGTCCGCGGTATTTCATCTAACTCAGGTTCCGGCCTCGGACCCCTTCTGATCGTCGACGGTCTGAAAGTCGACAACATCCAGTACCTCGACCCTGAAATGATCGAGTCAATGGAGGTGCTGAAAGACGCCGCCTCTGCAGCCATCTACGGTGCGCAGGCCGGTAACGGCGTCGTGCTCATCACCACCAAGAGCGGATCGAAGAGCCAGGACGGTCAGATTTTCTATAACGGCAAATATTCCGTCAGCTCCCTCGGCCACCACGCACAGGTGATGAATGCCGAGCAATATCTCGATTTCCAGCACACCGCCGGCCTTCTTGGCACTCGCGAAGAAGTCATCGCCAACGGCTTCTGGGACGGCAAGACCGACACCAACTGGGCTGACGTACTCTTCGGCCGCGGTTTCACCCACAGCCACACAGTAGGAGCCCAGGGTGGAAATGACCGCGGCAGCTATTTCCTTTCTCTCAACTACACCGACGAGAACGGTATGGCTCGCGGCGACAAAGACTACTACAAACGCCTCACCGCCCAGATCAATGCCGACTACAAGATCAAGTCCTGGATACAGGTCGGCACCAACACTTCTATCGAGCGCTATCAGCAGCAGTCACTCAGCCAGGGATCCGAGTATGCGGGATCTACCCTTCTGGGTGCCCTCATCATCGACCCTCTGACTCCGACTTTGTTCAAAACTGTCGACGATATGCCTTTCAATATGCGCAACGCCTATGAGAACGGCTTCACAGTCGACGGCATCACCTATCCCTACAAGATCTATCAGAACGAAGACGGCTACTGGTATTCAACTTCCAAGATTATGGAAGGTGACGGCGTCAACCCTCTGATCAACGTCGCCCGCAACCGCAACAAGAGCCAGGGCTTCAATGTCCGCGGTACTGTCTATACGAACATCACTCCCTTCAAGGACCTGGTGTTCACTTCCCGTCTCGGTTACCGTATCGGACAAGGATATAACGAGAACTACGAGGAGCCTTATTATGTCAATCCCAAGAACCACTCTGAGGTTCACAACATCAGCGCGAATTCTTCACAGAACTACTTCTATCAGTGGGAGAACTTCGCCAACTACAATCACAACTTCGGCAGGCACGCTCTCGGGGCGATGGCAGGTATGTCCTATACCTATACAGACAGCCGCAACGTGGGTGCAAGCCTGAGAGGTCCGGACATCCTGAAAGGCTATTCAGAGAACTTTCTCTACCTGCCTTATGACAATGGCAAGGGAGAGAAAGGATTCTCAAGCAATGTCGGCACACCGAGCAACAGCTCGCAGATTTCATACTTCGGCCGTCTGACCTACAGCTACGACAACCGCTACAGCCTGCAGGCCAACTTCCGCGCAGACGCATTCGACTCTTCGAAGCTCTCGCTCAAGAACCGCTGGGGCTACTTCCCTTCAATCTCTGCAGGTTGGACCATCAGCAACGAGTCCTGGTTCAACGTTCCGGCCATCAACTTCCTGAAATTCCGTGGATCGTGGGGTATCAACGGTAACATCGCCGTGCTGAACGGCTATCCGTATTCAACATCCATCTCATACAACAGCAAGTCTTATCAGTATGATGTAGACCACGGAGAAACCCTCAGCTACGGCTCACAGCCCGACGGCCTCGCCAATCCCGACCTGACCTGGGAGACCTCAGTCCAGACCGACCTCGGTCTCGACCTGAGAATGTTCAACAACAGGTTTACCTTCACCTTCGACTGGTTCAACAAGAACACCGAGGACCTGCTCGTGAACATATCACCCGTGCCTGAGGTAGGTATTTCTTCAACCACCGTCAACGCCGGCGCCATCAACAACACCGGTCTCGAGTTCGAACTCGGATGGCAGGACCACATCGGAGAGTTCGGCTATTCAATCAATGCCAACCTCTCTACACTCAAGAACAATGTCACTTATCTTGAGCCTTCAGTAGGCCACATCCCGGGTGACGGATTCTCTAACTACAAGCTCAGGACCTACTTCCAGGAAGGCTATCCCGTATGGTTCCTCCGCGGTTATGAGTATGCCGGAATGAACGGCGAGGGCGTTGCACAGTATGTTGCGGCAGACGGCAGCCTGACCACTACTCCTACTGCTGATGACCTCAAGTTCATCGGCAACACCCTGCCTACCTACACCTATGGCGTTACCCTCAGGATGGACTGGAAAGGCATCGACTTCACCGTATTCGGCACAGGTGCCGGCGGAAACTCACTCGTTCCCTGCGTCTTCCGTACAGAGCACCCGCAGATCAACTCTCTCGAATACTTCCACGCACAGGCTGGCAAGACCATCCCGACCGTCGACAAGATCTACAACTCAGTCGATTTCTGGAGCTCTTCAGCCACCGTATTCAAGGGTGACTTCTTCAAGATCAAACAGATCCAGCTCGGATACACCCTGCCCAGGACCATTTCCAGCAAGATCATGATCAGCAACCTCCGTCTCTACGCTTCTATGGACGACTGGTTCGTATTCACCAACTATCCCGGATTCGACCCTGAAACCGCCACTACCGGTGGAACCAGAGGAAAAGGTCTTGACAAGGGACAGTATCCGAATGCCAAGAAGCTTCTCTTCGGTGTAAACATTGCCTTCTAATCCTATGTCAATTATGAAAAAATATACAATACTGGGATTTGCCTGCTTGGCAGCATTGATGACCGCCACTTCCTGCAACCAGGATCTTCTGAACATCCCTCAGAAAGGCGTCATCGCCTATGAAGACTTCTACCAGACCGACGAAGATGCTGAGTCCGCACTGGTAACCGTCTACGACTCGTTCGTAGGCCTCTTCAACGTCAGCGGCAGTAACTCTCCTGCATACAATGTCTTCATCAACGCTCCCGGAGACGAGCTCTACTGGGGCGGCGGTAAGAAAGAAGACAACATCATAGCACAGGAAATCAACGAGTTCCGCACGACTTTCAACAGTACCAATGCGTACCTTACCAACGTATATAACCAGATGTACAAGATTATCTACAAGGCCAATCTTGTCATCGACAACTTCTGGGGCGAAAACGGTGAACTTGCCACTTCAGCCGTCAAGAAACGCTGTGTGGCCGAGGCCCGCGTCATCCGCGCCTGGTGCCATATGCAGCTCGCCTGCTACTACGGCACTCCCCCGCTGGTAGACCACGTACTTCCCGGTGACGCACGCCCGACCAACTCCGACAAGGAAGTTCTCTG
>JAGCFF010000086.1 GCA_017650285.1 Bacteroidales bacterium | reverse complement strand
ACAGCCATCGGCATAATGTGCAACTCTGCGAAATCATCGACGAACGAACCGCTGCCTGACATACTCAGCATCTTGAGGACACCCTGCTCGGTGGCGTCGTGGCCATCCTTGCTTCTGCCCTGCTTCTGTGCAAGCCATATGCTGCACTCCTGATTCTTCATCTTTTCCCTGATGTATTCTGACAGCAGAAGGGCTGAGTTGTACAGTTCCTTTGCGGTACCGCTGCGTTTCACCGTGATCATCCTGTTGGCGCGGATGAGGTCACCTACAGCCGGAACGCCGATCAGATTGTCCCCCGCAGCAATCTCGGTCAGCGGAATGCCGTTCTTCAGGAGAGTGATCTGCACGAATGCAGGATCGAGCACGATGTCGCGATGACTTGAAAGCAGCAGGAACTTGCCGATGCTGCCGTCTTCCAGCTTGAAGTTCTCAAGTCCTCCGACGGTAAGGCCGGCCGTAGTGAGCTCAATGATCCGGTCGACAATCTGCGACATTATCTTGCTCTGGAAATCGGCAACGCCCTTGATGTCCTTCAGCAGGGATGACAGATAGCCTCGGCCTTTGTCCCTGAACAAGAGATCCTCGAACATAGCAGTGGTCGGGGCAACGGACATCCTCTTGGTAGCGATGGCTACCTCTTCATCGTTATAGGGACGTATTACATCGAATTTTCTATCCATATCTCTTACAGGTTTTGCTCACTGCGGCCGTAAAGATCGGTGCAAGGCGCCATCAAACCGATTGCAGCACAAGTCAGTGCAATTATATAAGGCAATTGTTTAAGAGAATATTCCATATCGTCTACCTTACAGCACAATACGGCAGTTGCAAAAGCGACTGAAACCATCAGCCACCCCCTCCATCCGGTCAATCTCCAGAGAAGGAGCGCAAGCGCTGTGGCAGAGAAAATGACGAGCAGCGGCTTCACGTCGACCTTCAGTATCAGGCCGGCCAAGAGCAGCAGTGCGGAAAACATCGCAGCTCCGAAAAGCGATGCATAGTCGTAGCGGACGACGCCTGCCCCTGCAGCAGTTTTTCGCAGGGAATTGGCAGATGCGATTTTTGCAGCCTTGGAAGATCCGACCATATACTGCACTCCGAAGACCAGGACGACAAGCAGAAATACAGCCAGGAAAAACAGTTCGGACATCTTGGTCTCGACGATTATGCCCGACAGAAGCGATGCCAGCCAGGCTACCAGAATGCAGATGCCACCGAAGAGCAGGTTCCGCAGGAACTTCATCACTGCTTCGTTGGCCTTGATGCGGCCTGAAACCACGGTGGTGACAAACATAAAACACATAAGTGCGAAAGCGACTGCGAGCCATATCCAGGTTCCGCCGACGCCGGGATTCATCCACCCTGTCAGCATTTCCGTGTTCAGCAGCCCTAACAGGCCGGAGAAGGAAGCAAAGCCCACGAGGAGGGTGACTATAGGAATAATGTATTTTCTGGCTTTTCTCATTTCAGTACAAATTTGTGCTGCACCTTCAGCAGAGAAGAATCGCCGTAGCTCAGGAAACGGAAGCCGTTGTCCATAGCGAAGCGGTACATCTCTTTCCAGCAGTCACCTACAGCTGCGGCGATCAGCAGCAGCAAGGTACTTTTGGGCTGGTGGAAATTCGTCACCATATAGGTCACGAACTTGAATTCATAGGAAGGTACAATTATTAAATTAGTTCTAGAAGTTATAGAGGTTAATTTATTATCGTCCAAATATTTAATTAATGCATTGACAGCTTCGACTGAGGAGTATCCGTAGCCTTCGTCGCGATACGGCTCCCACTGCTCCACTGTGCCCGGTTTCCCTCTCTCTATGCAATGCACGCCCAGGTAGTAGAGCGACTCGAGAGAGCGGATCGAGGTAGTCCCGACTGCCACAATTTCTTTGCCAGCATAGCGCGCCAGCCTGGTCAAAAACTCCCTGTCGACAGAAAAAGGTTCTCCGTGCATGGCGTGGTCGGCGATGTACTCGCTTTTCACGGGCAGGAATGTGCCGGCACCCACATGAAGACAGAGCTTCACCCTCTCGATACCCCTGCTGTCGATGGCATCGAGCTCCCTTTCTGTGAAATGCAGGCCGGCAGTCGGCGCAGCCACCGAACCTTCTATCTTGGCATACATAGTCTGATAGCGGGTGACATCGATGGGCTGGGTGTCGCGGTTCAGGTACGGAGGAATCGGAATCTTGCCGCACATTTCCATCACCTGTGAGAAAGAAGCACCTCCGTTCCAGCTGAAACGGACGATGAAGGCATTGCCGTCCCGACCGATCAAGTCGGCCTTTAGGTCAACGGCTTTTACATCCTTATTGTCAATATGTTCAGCAAATAACGAAAGAGTGTCGCCTTTCCACTTTCTGGCATTTCCCACTATAGCCTTCCATACGCAGGAAGACGTTGTAGCAAAGGCTTGCTGGTAATCGGCAGGATCCTTGGGTTCAAGGCAGAATATCTCGATAAGGGCGCCGCTTTCACGCTTGAAAAGCAGCCTTGCAGGCACCACCTTGGTCTCATTAAAGACCATAAGAGCGGCTGAAGGAAGATATTCAGCTATGTCCTTGAATAGACAGTCGCGTGATGATCCGTCGAGATTGACAAGCAACTTGGAATCGTCCCTGTGAGCCAGGGGATACTTTGCGATACGGTCTTCAGGAAGATCGTACCAGTAGTCATCGATTCTGATTGCCGGTCTCATAGTCTTTTTAAAGGGATGACAAAGTTAGTCAAAAAAGAGCTATCTCAAACAAATTGTAGCCCAACGGGAGAGTCAGCAGCCGTTTAAAAAAGTAAACCACAGCATAGGCACTAATCTTACTTTTGT
>JAGCFF010000085.1 GCA_017650285.1 Bacteroidales bacterium | reverse complement strand
CAGACCATCGGTGTTGTAGGTGTAGGACACGTGGGCAGCAAGGTGGCCAATATGGCCGAAGAGCTCGGTTTCAGGGTACTGCGCAACGACCCGCCGAGAATGGCCGCCGAAGGCCCGAAAGGCTTCGTGGATCTCGACACCCTTCTCAAGCATTCTGACATCGTCACCATCCACATTCCCCTCGAGAACAACCTCGACTTCGCCGGCGACCATTTCTTCGACAGTATGAAGGACGGCGCCATCTTCGTCAACGCGTCGAGAGGTGAAGTGATCGTGGAGGAATCTTTCCTGAGGAACAGGCCCCGCTTCGCAGGAGTCGTGATGGACGTATGGAGGCACGAGCCCGACATCACCCCCGCAATGCTGGCTGCTGCCGACATAGCCACGCCCCACATCGCAGGCTATTCGATGCAGGGAAAGATCAATGGCACCACGGCCGTGGTACGCGCCACCGGTGAATTCTTCGACATTCCGGAGCTCAAGGCCTTCAGCCTGCCTTCGGCGGAGAAGCCGTTCTCGCTGACGAGATACGACATCATGGCCGATGACGCAGCACTGCGTTCGGCACCCGAGGCTTTCGAGTCCCTCAGGAGCAATTACAATTACAGATAGGAAACGAGTTCGCGGCGCAGGGCGTCGGCCGATTCGAAAAGTATGGTCTTGAAGCCGAGCTTCGAGGCAGTGGCTATATTGGCCGGATTGTCGTCCACGAACAGGCTTTCTTCAGCCTTGAGGCCGAAGCGCTCGAGCAGTATGTTGTATATCCTCTCGTCGGGCTTCACCACTTTCTCTTCGCCTGATATCACGATTCCGTCGAGAAGGCCGAACACCGGATATGACGACTGCACGTAGGTGCGGAATTTCTTGTCGTTCCAGTTGCTCAGGCCGTAGACTGCGTGGCCGGTCTCCTTGAGTTCCCTTACGAGGGCGAACATCCCGGGGATGCCGTCGCGCATCATCCTCCACCATCCGGTGTCGTAGAGCTCTATTTCGGCAGCCCACTGGGGGAACTGGCGCTGGAGCAGCACGACCTCCCTGCGGAAGGAAGCTCCCGCATCCATCCTGGCGTTCCATTCAGATGTGCAGACATTGGCAAGGAACCAGTCGGCCTTGCGTTTGCTGCCGAACACATCGTCATAGAGGTAATGAGGGTTCCAGTCTACGAGGACACCACCGAAATCGAGGACTATGTTCTTGACCATTTCTAACAACTTCTAGGGGTATTGTCACAATCCCCGAAAAGCGCCGCAAAATTATCTCAAAACAATTGATATCTGCAATTTTTTTTGTTAGTTTTGCAAGGTATCATCCAAAATTTCGATAAAATGCAGAATAAGTTGCAAGAATTGACCGATAAGCTTTATAACGAAGGTTTGTCAAAGGGTAAGCAGGAAGCCGAGCAGCTCCTTTCGGAAGCGCAGGCCAAGGCGGCAAAAATAGTAGAGGATGCCCAGGCCCAGGCCGAGCAGATAGTCGGCAAGGCCCGCAAGGACGCCGAAGACCTCAAATCCAAAGTTTCCGCCGACGTCAAGATGGCTTCCACCCAGTCCATCTCAGCCCTCAAGCAGCAGATCGAAAAGACCCTGATGGCCAAGGTGGTCGGCGGTGAAGTGAAGGGTGCCCTCCAGGACGCAACCTTCGTGAAACCCCTCATCGAGACCGTCATCAAATCGTTCAATGCATCGGACATCGCTCCCGCAGGTCTTGACGTCATACTTCCCGAGAGTATGAAAGAGAGCCTGGGCAAGGCGCTCCAGGCCGGTCTGGCCAAGGAGCTCAAGTCTGGAGTCGACGTAAGCTATGCGAAGAACATTGCAGGCGGGTTCAAGATCGCTCCCAAGGACGACGGATATTTCATCAGTTTCGCCGACGGCGACTTCGAGAAGATGTTCAGCGAATACCTCCGCCCCGCTGCGAAGAAGATCCTGTTCTCAGAATAAGCGCCGATGAACAACTATCCCTATATAATTGCCAGCCTGCCGGACTATGTCCTCGATTTCGAGAAGAAGGACTGCGACTACCGTTCGGTGAGGGATGACATTTATGAACTGTGCGAGCCTCTGGACCGCAGGATGATAGAGTGGATGGAGTTCGGCTTCGACGACGCCAACCTCACCCCCCACTTCTACCGTACCTGCCGCAAATGCAAGAACGACTTCATCAGGGAATACTTCGAGTTCGACCATAAGGTCCGCACCGAAAAGGTAGCCTTCCTCAAGAAGGAGGAGACCGGCGAGTACTTCGACGAGAAAGCCGCCCTGCTCAAGGTTTTCAACAACAAGAACATCCTTGAGAGAGAGCGGGAGCTCGACCTGTTGATGTGGAACAAGATCTCGGACATAGTCGTCTTCGACGTGCTCGATTTCAACATCATCCTCGCATTCCTGGCCAAGGCAAACATCATAGCGCGCTGGAACAAGCTCGACCGCTCTTCGGGCGAGAAGCTGTTCCGCCAGTTTGTCCAGGAAGTCAACGACACATACAACGCATCGAAAAACAAAAACAACATATGAAAAAAACAACAGGTATAGTTACCGGCATCATCTCGAACCTCGTCACCGTTGAGTTTGACGGGCACGTGGCAGAGAACGAAATCTGCTTCATCGATCTCGGTGGTGTCAAACTGATGGCTGAGGTCATCAAGGTAACCGGAAAGAATGCCTTCGTGCAGGTCTTCGAAAGCACCCGCGGCCTGCGTCAGGGCAACAGCGTGGAGTTCGAAGGCCATATGCTGGAAGCCACTCTGGGTCCCGGCCTGCTCTCAAGCAGTTACGACGGCTTGCAGAACAACCTGGAGACTATGGAAGACGTATTCCTCAAGAGAGGTGAATACACTTCTCCTCTCGACCACTCCAAGATATGGGAGTTCACCCCCATTGCCCAGCCCGGCGACAAGGTTTACGCCGCCGACTGGCTCGGAGAAGTGAAGGAAGGATGGTTGCCTCACAAAATTATGGTTCCTTTCTCGTTCAAGGGAGAATTCACGGTCAAGAGCGTGGCCCCTGCAGGAGAATACAAGATTGACGACACGATAGCAGTCCTCACCAACGAGGACGGCGAGCAGGTCGATGTCACTATGGTTCAGAAATGGCCCGTCAAGGTCGCTATCGGAGGATATGTGGAGAAACCCCGTCCCTACCGCATAATGGAGACCGGCGTGCGCACCATCGATACCCTCAACCCTATCGCCGAGGGCGGAACAGGATTCATCCCCGGTCCCTTCGGCTGCGGCAAGACCGTGCTTCAGCACGCCATCGCCAAGCAGGGTGACGCCGAGGTCATCGTGATGGCTGCCTGCGGCGAGCGTGCCAACGAGGTGGTGGAAATCTTCAAGGAGTTCCCCGAACTGGTAGACCCGCACACCGGCCGAATGCTGATGGAGCGTACCGCCATCATCTGCAACACTTCCAACATGCCCGTGGCCGCCCGTGAGGCATCCGTCTACACTGCGATGACCATCTGCGAGTATTACCGCGCAATGGGTATGAAGGTGCTGCTGCTGGCCGACTCGACTTCCCGCTGGGCACAGGCCCTGAGGGAGATGTCCAACCGTATGGAGGAGCTCCCCGGCGCCGACGCCTTCCCTGTCGACCTGTCAGCCATCATCTCCAGCTTCTACGCCCGCGCCGGCATCGTGAACCTGCGCAACGGCAAGACCGGTTCGGTAACGTTCATCGGAACCGTATCGCCTGCCGGCGGTAACCTCAAGGAGCCTGTGACCGAATCGACGAAGAAGGCTGCAAGGTGCTTCTACGCCCTCGCCCAGGCCCGTGCGGACAGCAAGCGCTATCCCGCCGTAGACCCGCTGGATTCTTACTCTAAATATCTGGAATACCCCGAAATCGTAGACTACCTGAACCAGAGGGTCGACCCCCACTGGGTGGAGAACGTCTTCAAGGCCAAGAACCTTGTACGCCGCGGAAAGGAGGTGTCTGAACAGATCAACATCCTCGGCGACGACGGTGTGCCCATCAGCTACCACGAGGCATTCTGGAAATCCGAACTCATCGACTTCGTGATCCTCCAGCAGGATGCGTTCGACAAGATCGACTGCGTCACCCCTATGGACCGCCAGGAGTTCATGCTCAAGGAAGTGCTGGACGTATGTGACAAGGAGTTCGCATTCGACAATTTCGAGGACTGCCGCAACTTCTACAAGGAGCTCATCAACGCCTTCAAGCAGATGAACTACTCTGAATTCAAGAGCGAACAGTTCTACAAATATTTTGAACAGGTAAAAAACATTATCGGCAATGGCAACAACTAACCCCTACAGGAGAATTTACACGCAGCTTGAGGCTATCACAAAAGCTACGGTTACCCTCAAGGCCAGCGGTGTCAGCAACGACGAGCTAGCTACAGTTGCCGGCCGTGCAGCCCAGGTCGTAAAGATCAAGGGCGACCTCATAACGCTTCAGGTTTTCGCCGGTACGGAAGGAATTCCGACCAACGCTGAAGTGGTATTCCAGGGCGAGCCCCCTACCCTCAACGTCAGTGACGAACTTGCAGGACGTTTCTTCAACGCATACGGCGAGCCCATCGACGACGGTCCCGCAGTTGAAGGAGAACGCCGCCAGATCGGCGGTCCGTCTGTGAACCCCTACAAGAGGGAGCAGCCGAGCCAGCTGATTCCGACAGGTATCGCGGGCATCGACCTCAACAACACGCTTGTGTCAGGGCAGAAGATTCCGTTCTTCGCCGATCCCGACCAGCCTTACAACCAGGTTATGGCACAGGTAGCCCTCCGCGCCGACGTTGACAAGATCATCCTCGGAGGTATGGGCCTCAGCAACGACGACTACCTCTACTTCCGCCAGGCTTTCGAGAACGCAGGTGCGCTCAACAGGATCGTCAGCTTCGTGAACACGACCGACGAGCCCCCGGTAGAGCGTCTGCTGGTTCCGGACATGGCGCTTACCGCAGCCGAGTATTTCGCTGTCGACAAGAACGAGAAGGTGCTCGTGCTCCTCACCGACATGACCCTGTACGCCGACGCCCTGAGTATCGTGTCGAACCGTATGGACCAGATTCCTTCGAAGGACTCTATGCCCGGTTCCCTGTACTCGGACCTCGCCAAGATCTACGAGAAGGCCGTGCAGCTGCCCAGCGGCGGTTCCATCACCATCATCGCGGTGACCACGCTGAACGACGGAGACATCACCCACGCCATCCCTGACAACACCGGTTACATCACCGAGGGTCAGCTGTTCCTGCGTACTGACACCGACACCGGAAAGGTCATCGTCGACCCGTTCCGAAGCCTGTCGCGTCTGAAACAGCTTGTGATCAACAAGCAGACCCGCGAGGACCACAGCCAGGTGATGAACACTGCCGTACGTCTGTATGCGGACGCATCGAACGCCAAGACAAAACTGGAGAACGGTTTCGACCTGAGCGACTACGACCTGCGCTGCCTGGACTACGCGAAAGAGTATTCCAACAGGCTCCTCGCCATCGACGTCAACATCTCCATCACCGAGATGCTCGACACCGGATGGGAGCTGTTCTCGAAATATTTCACCAAGGCCGAGACCGGTCTTCGTGATTCACTCATTGAGAAATACTGGAAAGATAATAAGTAGCATCCATGGCCATTAAATTCCAATTCAACAAGACTTCGATGAACGAGCTCAACAAGCAGTTGAAGGTTCGTCTGCGGGCCTTGCCTACCCTCAAGAACAAGGAATCTGCCTTGAGGATGATGGCGAAGCTGGCGAAGGACCGTTCGCAGCAGCTCCAGGAAGAATTGGAAGAGGCTTTGCAGAGCTATAGTTATATGTCCGGGTTGTGGAACGAATTCGAACCCAACCTGATAAGCGTCGACGACGTGATCCTGGAAACCGTGAAGGTCGCCGGAATCAAGACTCCGGAGCTGAAGGAAGTCATCTACAGCGTCAAGCCTTTCAACACCTTCTCGAAGCCGCTATGGTATTCCGAGGGTGTCGAAATCCTGAAGAGACTTGCACAGCTGGGCATCGAGAGCGAGGTCTGCATCGAAAAGGCACGCATCCTCGATTTCCAGCGCAAGAAGACCACCCAGAAGGTGAACCTCTACGAAAAGGTTCAGATTCCGGGATACAAGGAGGCCATCCGGAAGATCAAGAGATATATGGAGGATGAGGAGAACCTTTCGAAGGCTTCCCAGAAGATCGTCAAGAGCCGTCATCAGATTGAAGAAGAGGAGGAGCAAGCACAATGATCACCCAAATGACTAAATATTCCATCATCCTCATGAGCGGGGAGGTGGACAGTTTCCTCTCCGATCTTCAGAATCTGGGGCTGGTGGACGTCACGCGCAAGCAGAAACCCTTTGACAAGGACTCTGGAGAGAAGTTCGTCCAGATACAGCAGTATAACAAGATTTGCAAGGCCCTCAAGGGACACGCCGATCCGGAAGGAAATGTTCCGGCAGCGACCCTGGCTTCCGCAGCTGAAGTGCTTCGAAGTGCCGAAAGCAAGCTCGAGGAGCTCAAGGAGCTTGAAATATCACTCAAGGACTGCCGCACACTCGCAAAGCGTGCCGCAGTATGGGGAGAATTCAACAGTGCAGACATCGACCGTCTGGACCAGCTCGGGTTCATCCCCCGCTTCTATCACCTCAAGAACAAGAAATTTGACGAAAGCCTGCTCGCCGAATACCCCTGCGAGGTTATCGCAAGGGACGACGACTCCGTCTACCTCATAGCCCTGCAGACCAAGGGTGAATCATTCGACTTCCCTTATTCGGAATGCGATTTCCCCGCAAAGTCTGCACAGGCATACGAGGAAGATGCGAAGATGCTCGAGCAGGATATAGAAGCCGCAAGGCGGGAGCTGGCGTCACTGGCTGCCTGCACTCCCCTGCTCGAAGACGAGCAGCAGAAGCTCGCCGAGCAGCTCGACCTTTATTTTGCATCCAATTCCACCAGGAAAGAAGCCGAAGACGTCCTGTCGATCATCGAAGGGTTCGCCCCGACCGATGCCGACGAGACAGTCAAGGCATTCCTTGACAGCGCTCCGGTAGTCTATCTCTCCGGAAAGGCCACGGTCGAGGACAATCCTCCCATCAAGCTCCGCAACAACAAGTTCTCGAAGATGTTCGAGGTGCTCACCGGAATGTACGGAATGCCCGACTACAACGAGTTCGACCCGACCCCTATCCTCGGTCCGTTCTTCTTGCTGTTCTTTGCGATGTGTATGGGTGATGCCGGCTACGGCATACTGCTGATACTCATCGGCATCCTGCTGGGACGCTCGAAGATGGGAATGTCCAAGCTCGGACCGCTGGTCACCACGCTGGGAGTAGCCACCCTGATCATAGGCTTCTTCCTCGGCACATTCTTCGGCATAGACCTTTACAAGGCCGCCTGGTTCCCCGAGTCACTCAAGGGGTTGATATTCCACGACCAGATAATGGGATATGACGTCAAGATGGTGCTCGCGCTCGGAATCGGTGTGTTCCATATCATCCTGGCGATGATCATCAAGGGAATTGTCTATACCCAGGCCTACGGCTTCAGACAGGCCGTCAGCACCTGGGGATGGGTACTCCTGATCATCGGCGGCATAGTCATCGCTGCCCTGTCGCTGCTCAAGGTGATGCCTTCCGAGGTCACCAAGTGGGCGATCATAGTGGTCGGCGTGATCTCCGCCCTGGGAATATTCATATTCAACACGCCGGGCAGGAATCCCCTCCTCAATGTGGGAGC
The DNA here is from genome assembly GCA_017650285.1 of Bacteroidales bacterium. Classification (GTDB taxonomy): domain Bacteria; phylum Bacteroidota; class Bacteroidia; order Bacteroidales; family UBA932; genus Equibacterium. The sequence continues at coordinate 2,468 of JAGCFF010000085.1, read as the reverse complement.
CGGCCTTTGGGACACCTACAACAAGGTTACCGGTATACTCGGTGACGTGCTCAGCTACATCCGTCTCTATGCCCTCGGTCTTGCCGGCGGTATGCTCGGAGGTGCTTTCAACGACCTCGGAATGATGGCGTTCAACGGAATGCCCGTTCCCGGAGTCAATTACCTCGTACTGATCCTGATCCTCGCGATAGGCCACGCGCTCAACCTTGCGATGTCCTGTCTGGGAGCATTCGTACACCCCCTGCGTCTGACATTCGTGGAGTACTTCAAGAACTCGGGCTACGAGGGCAAGGGTAAGCTTTACAAACCATTGACAGTAAAAAAACAATAACAATATTCAATCATTAAATCATGCTTCAATTAATACTAGGTTATCTTGGATTCGGGCTTATGCTGGCATTGGCCGGAATCGGAAGTAGTATCGGTACTACAATCGCCGGAAACGCTGCTGAAGGAGCGTTGAAGAAAAATCCGGACAAATCATCTCAGTACATGGTGCTTTCAGCCATGCCCGCCACCCAGGGTCTCTACGGTTTCGTAGCCTTCCTGATGTGGATCAGCAAAGACTTCGCTGCCGACGGTTTCAAGCTGTTCGCAGTAGGTCTCGGTGTGGGTGTTGTCTGCCTTTTCTCTGCCCTTCGTCAAGGCAAGCTTTGCGCCAATGGTATCATCGGTATCTCTCAGGGACACGACGTTATGACCAACACTATGATCTACGCCGCCCTTCCTGAGTTCTATGCCATCCTCGCGCTTGTAGCAGCCCTTATGATCTAAGGCTGAATGCCGAAGATATATATCATAGGAGGATGCAACGGCGCAGGCAAAACCACTGCATCGTACACCATTCTCCCTGATATGTTCAACTGCCACGATTTTGTCAATTCCGACGAGATCGCGATGAGGCTCTCTCCCGACAATCCGGAGTCAGCCGCCATCAGGGCGAGCAGGATAATGCTCGAACGGATGCACGAGCTGATTGAGCAAGGCGCAGATTTCGGAATTGAGACGACGCTGGCAACCAGGACGCTGATCAAAATCATCAAGGAAGCACAGATGAGCGGCTATGTTGTGACCCTCATCTTCTTCTGGCTGAATGTTCCTGAGCTTGCCCTGCAAAGGGTCAAACTCAGGGTCGCGTCCGGGGGCCACAACGTCCCGGAAAGGACCATCCTGAGAAGATACCATATGGGAATCACCAACCTCTTCGAGCTGTATATCCCCGCTGTGGACTACTGGATGATCGTGGATAACTCCAATACGCCGAGTGCAATGATTGCAGAAGGCGGTAAAGACGTAAGTACTAAGCTTCACAACAAAACCATTTACAATCTGCTTATCAACTATGAGCGAACAAGAAACGAGACAGCTTAGAGAAAATCTTCTCAAAGGTCTGGATATCACGTTCGACAAACTGGTCGAGCAGAAAAAGCGGAAAAACGAACCTCTCGCTTTCTCGAACAAAGGAAACGTGGTACAAGTAGATGCGAGTAAACTGGAAAACAAGTAAAACTCTGCCAACCGGAAAGGACTGACTGAAGAGTCGGCCCTTTTCAGTATAATCAAGATGGATTATTTCAACGTAGATATCGAAATGCTGCAGAGGCTCATAGCCATCGCGATGAGCCGTGGCGGCGATTATGCCGACATATACTTCGAGTTCAGCTCCCTCGACGAGATGCAGCTGCGCGACCGCAAGGTCAGTTCCGTGGGCCAGCACGTGGACTACGGTGTCGGGATACGCGTGCTGAAAGGCGAACAGACCGGCTATGCCTACTCCGAAAGCACCGAATGGACCAAGATGGAGAAGGCGGCTGCCACGGCCGCAGCCATCGCCGACGGCCTGGTGAAGGCCCCCTGCCCCATCGGCGTCACGGAGATAAAGCACGCCAGCTACTATCCTTCGCAGGACAGCTGGAAAGACTACGACACTTCCCGCAGGATAGACTTCCTGCAGCGTATGAACGACTCCATATACGGGCTCGACTCCCGCATAACCACTGTGGTGGAGTCGCTTACCAGCTCTTTCGACAGGATGCTGTTCTTCAACTCCCTGGGAGAGCTTGCCGAAGACTGCGGACCGCTGTCGTCGCTGGGCGTCAGCATAGTCGCAAAGGACGGCAGCCGCAGGGAAACAGCTTCCTTCTCCAGAAGCTTCCGTATGGGCAGCGAATTCCTGACTGACGAGCTGATGGCAGAGATGGCCCGCGAGGTGGTGCAGCGTTGCTCGCTGCTGTTCACCGCAGGCACTGTGAAAGGCGGCACTATGCCAGTTGTGATGGGCGCCGGCGGTTCCGGCATCCTGCTGCACGAGGCCATAGGCCACGCCTTCGAGGCTGACTTCATCCGCAAGGGCACATCCATCTTCACCGACAGCCTCGGCAAGAAAATATGCAACGAAAAGATTTCCGTGGTGGACGACGGCACCATCCCGCTGAACCGCGGAAGCATCAACATAGACGACGAGGGTG
>JAGCFF010000084.1 GCA_017650285.1 Bacteroidales bacterium | reverse complement strand
TCCGTCTGATTATGGGGCTTGAGACTCCTGACAGCGGATGCTTCGAGATAGGAGAGACCGTGCAGCTGGCTTATGTGGACCAGCAGCACAAGAAGATTGATCCTGACAAGACAATTTACGAGACGGTGGCTGGCGATTCCGAGTATGTCTACCTCGGCAACAAGGAAGTCAATGCCAGAGCATACATTTCCCGTTTCAACTTCTCCGGAGCGGACCAGCAGAAGAAATGCGGCATTCTTTCCGGAGGTGAGCGCAACCGTCTCCACCTTGCCCTTACGCTCAAGGAAGGAGCCAACGTGCTGCTGCTCGACGAGCCGACCAACGATGTGGACGTGAACACCATCCGCGCGCTGGAGGAGGGTCTTGAGAATTTCGCGGGCTGTGCCGTCGTAATCTCTCACGACCGATGGTTCCTCGACCGTATCGCTACCCACATATTGGCTTTCGAAGGCGATAGCAATGTCTATTTCTTCGAGGGAACCTATTCTGAATATGAAGAGAACAAGAAACGTCGTCTGGGCGACGTCGAACCGAAACGATTCAAGTATAAAAAACTAAAATAACACACATATGCTGACTCAGGAAGAAAAGGACAGGATCCGCAAAAGTTTCAAGATCAAGAATTGGAGTGAGACCAAGGCCGAAGATGCCTGGTCCATCTTCAAGATTATGGGCGAATTCGCCAACGGCTATGAGAAGATGTCGGCCATAGGCCCCTGCGTGGCTATTTTCGGCTCGGCACGTACTGCTCCAGACAACAAATATTACATTATGGCTGAGGAAATCGCCTACGAGCTGACTCAGCGCGGTTTCGGTGTCATCACTGGCGGTGGCCCCGGTATTATGGAGGCAGGAAACAAAGGTGCTGCCAGAGGCGGCGGAAAGAGCGTGGGTCTGAATATCGTACTGCCGATGGAACAGACCAGCAATCCCTACATCGACAAGGACAAGAGCATCGATTTCCAGTATTTCTTCACCCGCAAGACCATTTTCACCCGCTATGCTCAGGGATTCATCGTAATGCCCGGCGGCTTCGGCACGCTCGACGAGCTCTTCGAGGCGCTGACTCTGGTCCAGACGCAGAAACTCGCCAACTTCCCCATCATCCTGGTAGGAAAGACTTACTGGCAGGGAATGATAGACTGGATCTCGACCGTTATGGTCGAAGAGGGCAACATCGTTGCCGAGGAGATGCAGCTGTTCAAAGTGGTGGACACAGTGTCAGCCGCAGTGAATATCGTGGAGGATTTCTATACCAGATACGCTCTGCGTCCCAATTTCTGATGAAAGGGGAGAGCCGCCGCTATTTTTTAGCTGCGATCCTGATGTAGAAGACGAGAGGGCAGAAGGCCGGAATGGTGCCGCTGCCCTCATCTTTATATCCGAGGGCAGAATGGAAGAACACTACGCCTTCCTCTCCGTACTTGAATTCTGAGATCGCCCTCGAGAATCCGTCCACCAGCGAGTTGGCCGAAATGCAGTCCGACGGTTCCTTCTTGTAGGTGACGGACAGGGCGTTGTACTGATTGTCCTTGTTGTAGCGCCTGTACATACGGGCGGTGTCGGGAACGTTGGTGTCGAACAGGAAGTTGTCGGTGATGCCGTCGATGATGTGTCCTGCGTAGTATACGTCCACCGAGGTTCCGTCAATGATGGTGTCGCCTTCAGCGGGATTTTCCTTCAGTTTCTTGAAATAGTATCCCCTGATGGTGGAGTCCAGTCCGCTCCAGTATTTGCGGGCATAATCCTCCAGCAGGCTTATCTCGTACTCCTCGATATCTTCGACTGTCTTCACGAGGGATATCTCGTAGATGGTGTTCTCCTGGAATTCCCTTATGTTGACGCTTGTCTGCACGTAGGCGTTGTTGTCCTTGGGGTAGGTGGTGGCAGACATCTCCGGGGATACGATGGCCTTGATGCTGCCGCCGGGCCTCATCATCGACAGCAGCTCGCGTACGCCGTCGTTCTGGGTGTAACTGGCGATCCTCCATATTTCGGGACTCCAGTAGATGGTGTCGCTGTAGGTGCCGAGATTCCTCTTGGCCACTTCCGGATCAGAAGTCTTCTTGTAAGTGCCGTCAAGGTCCCTGGTGGAATAGTGCACGAAGCAGTAGGTGGAATCCTTCACCTTCGTGCCGGTGCCGGGTGTTTCTTCCAGGATGTAGAGCCCTGACTCTGTCAGTGCGACGTAGTCTGTGCCGTAGTTCACCCTGACCCAGGCATCCCTTACGGTTTTTTGCTGGCTTATGGCGTCATCGACAGGTGCGGTTTCGCAGGAAGTGAGCAAAGCTGCGACGACGGCTCCGAAAAGTATGAGAGACAAGGACTTCTTCATATTATTTGTAGATGTCTTCAAGTTTTACGTAATAGATGAGAGGGGTCATATGCGGTATGGCTCCCACTGATTCGTTGAAGAAACCGTTCCTGGCCGAAAAAGCGATGTACGCTTCTTCTCCGCGGGTCATTCCCACAATGCCTTCGTCCAGCCCCTTGACCAGAACGCCGCCACCGAGTTTCGCCCTGGTGTCGCCTTCAGTGAACTGGACGCCCGGGCCGTTGTTGAAGATATATCCCAGGTAGGATATTATCACGCTGTCGCCCGGCTGGGCTGCCGTACCGCTGCCGGGAACCATCAGAATCCTGGAAATTCCGGATTCGGTGACCACGACGGTGGAATCGGCGTATTTGTTCTCGATGAATTTTTCGATGGCCTCTTCCTGGGTGATGCACACGGCAAGCTTGTCGTCCAGCGTGCACGCTGATACAATTGCTGCCGCAATGGCCACTGCTGCGAGGAGGATCGGTTTCTTCATATATATGAGCGCAAATTTAGCAAAAGCTATGCCTTTTTGAAATAATCCTCGATGCTATTGGTGAAATAGTCGGGAGTTTCGGCGATGCTGATGTACAGCCTTCCGCCGGATGCGTTGCGATGGCCTCCTCCGTTGCAGTATTCCCTTGCAAAACGGTTGACGTCGAGGTCGCCCTTGGAGCGGAGGGACACTTTCACGAAGCCGTCGTCTTCGGTGAGCAGGGCAGACATACGGATCTTGCGGATCTTGAGCGGGAGGTTGACAAAGCCCTCCGAGTCTCCTGTGTGGAAAGAATATTTCTCCTTGTCTGCCTTGTCGAGGATGATGAAGGCCACCGTGCCGTCCTGGATGATGGTCATCTTCTCTGAGAGCAGGTGCCCCATCAGTTCCATCCTGGAGGCAGAGTATGAGCAGAATATCTCGTTGTAGAGATAGTCCCTGTCGACGCCGCGCTGCAGAAGCTGCGAGAAGCGCTCCAGCGTGGAGGGGAAGATCGAGTTCGCGAAATTGTTGGTGTCGGTGAGCAGGCCGGCCGCTATCGAGGTGGCGCAGTCCAGGTTGAGCCTGGAGATGTCCCCGCCGATTGCATCGGACTCGAGTATCAGCGAGAGCAGCAGTTCGCAGGTGGAAGACACGTCAGTGTCCGAGATCACTATGTCATAGGCCTCGACCACGGGGCTCAGGTGGTGGTCAATCAGGACCTTCCTGGCCCGGCTGTCAGTGAACACGGCGTCGGCCATATCGTCGATACGGCTCGGACCGCTCATATCCAGGCTGATTATGAGGTCGGCATCGGCTATGACCTGCCTGCAGGTCTCGGTTTCGTTCCTGTATATGAGGATGGGGTCGGCGGCGGGATTCAGGCAGGAGAGGAAATCGGGAAAACAGTTCGGGACTATCATCGAGGCCTGCTTGCCTGTCTGCTTGAGGAAATGGTACATCGCAGATACTGAGCCTATTGCGTCTCCGTCTGGGTTGGCGTGGCCTATCAGTGCGATTCTTGAGCCAGAGTCGATTGCGCTCCACAGCTGTTCCGGATTTTTGAGTGTCCTCACTTATGGAAAAATTATTTTCTGCAAAAATAAAAATATATTGCAAGGACTAAATATTATTTTTACTTTTGTAAATCAAATTAGCATCTCTGTGTAAGCACTGATTGATAGAATATAAAAATAATAAATAACATGAGAAAACTTCTTACTTTCGTCATTTGCCCGCTGATCATCATTGGCCTCGCGTATCTGCTTGTGAAGAGCATCCAGCAACCCGTACAGTTCAACAAGGAGAAAGCCGCCAGAGAGGCTGACGCTATCACTATCCTGAAGGATATCCGTACCCTCCAGGTTGCCTACAAGAACGTGTACAACCATTATGCTCCTTCAATGGACTCTCTCGTTGATTTCTACAATAACGGCGAGATGACCATCGTAAAGCAGATCGGTTCAATGGATGACTCGGTAGCAGTTGCCCAGAAACTCGTAAGACGTGAGGTTATGAAACTTCCGGTTCGTGACACCCTTTTCAATGACAGGAGTGGTTTCAATCCCGACAATCTTCGCACCATCCCTTATTCAGGCGGCGACCCGGTTATCTTGAAGTCAGATGTCAAAGTGGTTTCAGGTGTGAACGTTCCTCTGTTCGAGGCCGACATCCCCTACAACTCACTTCTCAAGGGTATGGACCATCAGCTCCTCGTGAACCTGAATTACGAGAGGACCGACCAGGGCCGTTATCCCGGACTCCAGGTAGGTAGCATCGACAATCCTAACAACAACGCCGGTAACTGGGAGTAGTGGAGAAATACACGCTCGTTCCGCGAGAGTTCTTCAACGGCGACGTACAGCTTCTGTCACAGTTGGTTGGAGTCTCTCCATCGGAAACAATAAAATATGTAGAACTGCCCGATTTTGAGGCAGTTCTGCTTTTTGTGCCCGGTGAGAACGACAGCAGGCCGGTCATCTATGACCTGCTCTGCAAGCTTGGCGGCATCGGCGACTACAACAAAGTGCTGTTCTGCATCGAGGATTCGGTGCTTCATCTGGCCATCGGAGCGGGGGAGAAGCTCCTGCTCGCCAATTCATACGAGGCGAAGGATTTCACGACGGCTCTGTATTTCATCTTTGCCGCTATGCACGACCTTCAGATCAATCCCCAGATGACCACACTGTACTACACTGGGACTGTCACCCACGACAATCAGGAACTCCTGTTCTCGTATTTTAAAGGTGTGGAGGCGCTATGAGGATAATCGGAGGCAGACTGAGGGGCAAGTCGATCCTGCCGCCTGCCAATTACGCGGCAAGGCCTACCACCGATTTTGCGAAGGAGGGCCTGTTCAACACGCTGACCAATGAGATGGATTTCGAGACTATATCTATGCTCGACCTGTTCTCGGGCACCGGAAGCATCTCATACGAGGCTGCATCCAGAGGCTGCCCGGATATAGTTTCGGTGGAGATGAACCCGGCAAACGCCCGCTTCATCAAGCAGACTGCCGCGGCTCTCGGGCTGAAGGGGATGCAGGTCGTTCACCACAATGTCTTCGACTTCCTGAACATCTGCACCAAGAAGTTCGATTTCGTGTTTGCGGATCCGCCTTATGCCATCGACAATCTCGAGGGCATTCCCGACAAGGTTTTCGGCGCTGACATCCTCAACGAGGGGGCGCTGCTGGTGCTCGAGCATCCCGGCACTTTCGATTTCAAGGACCATCCGAACTTCGTCAAGGAACGCAAGTACGGCAACGTGCATTTCAGTTATTTCAGGACAAAATAAAAAACGCAGCGAATCGCTGCGTTTCTTTTTGCGGTGCGGACGAGGCTCGAACTCGCGACCCCCGGCGTGACAGGCCGGTATTCTAACCAAACTGAACTACCGCACCATTTTCCCGATTGGGACTGCAAATATAGACAATTATCAAAAAAGTGCAAACAACTCAGCACTTTTTTTATGCCTATATTCTATTTCCTGCGCCTCGACTGGCGGGCTGCCTTTTTTGCGGCCCTTTGCTCGTCGGAAATGCGCTTCTCCTGCTCGACGGCGCTTTTAGTCCGGAAGAGAATCACTCCGTTCTGGCCCTGCATTCCATAAATGGATGCGGTTCCGTCCTTGATGACTTCTACGGAATAGATGTCCTCCGGAAGGAGATAGGTCACATTGTCGGTGATGATGCCGTCCACGACGAACAGAGGCTGGGTATTCTCGCTGTTCGTGCTGACGCCGCGGATATAGATCTTGGGCATTACGCCGTTGCCTCCGCCCGGAGCGACATATACGCCGGGTTCTGTCCTCAGGAGCTCGAATACGTTGTTGTATACGGTCTTTCCGGTCTTGACCTTTTCCTGTGCGCACACGGTCCCTCCCAGAGCCAGGAGGGCTGCCAGCATCATCAATAATCTTTTCATAGCCATCGCGTTGTTAAGTCAAAGTTAGCGTTTTTTTAGCTCTTTTGGATTTCTATGCGTAACTTTCAGTAAAGAAACAAAACTGCTATGAAAAAACTTCTGATCCTTCTATGTGCTCTCGCGCTTGCCTCCTGTGCAAGTGCTCCGAATAACCCTGTCCTTACAATCGAGGGCGGCCAGATTCAGGGCGTGCAGCTCGACGACGCTCCCGGCGTTACCGTATACCGCGGCATCCCTTACGCCGCTCCGCCCATCGGCCAGAACCGTTGGCGCGCACCGCAGCCCGTGGTTCCCTGGGAAGGCGTGCGCATCTGCGACAAGTTCGGCCATCCTGCATTCCAGGCTGCCCATTATCCCGGCGGCTACACCACCGAATGGGGCTATGGCGACGAGGCTCCCTACAGCGAGGACTGCCTCTATCTGAATGTCTGGACCAAGGCTCCCGGCCAGCCCGACAAGAAGCTGCCGGTGGCTGTGTGGATCTTCGGCGGCGGACTGCGTGAAGGCTGGGGCAGCGAACCCGAGTTCGACGGAAAGAACTGGGCAACTAAGGATGTTGTGCTGGTGTCTTTCAACTACAGGGTAGGCCCGTTCGGCTTCTTCGCACATCCAGAACTGTCGGCCGAGAATCCCGATCATCCGACCGGAAACTGGGGAACCCTGGACCAGATCGAAGTGCTCAAATGGGTCAAGCGCAATATCGCCCAGTTTGGCGGCGACCCTGACAACGTGATGATCTTCGGACAGAGCGCCGGAGGCCGCAGCACCAAGTTCCTGAGCGCATCTCCGCTCACCAAGGGCCTGTTCAACAAGGCAGTCATAATGAGCGGCAGCGGATTCGTGGATCCGCGTGTGCAGAGGGCCGCACCTGCCATCCCCGGTATGCCGGCTATGGCTATGCCCGCCCAGGGCCAGACAACTCTCGCCGAGGCCGAGGCCTCGACCAAGGAGGTTGCAGACTGGGCCGGATTCAAGGATCTCGCAGCTCTGCGCAGGGCTTCTACCGAGACGATCTTCGCAATGGCCACCCTATATACATCATCGACCGGCAAGCGCAGCGTACTGTCAGCATCGCCCATAGCACCCTACATCGACGGCTATGTGCTGAACGAGACCTTCGATGAGGCCTGCGTCGACGGCACGCTTGCACAGATTCCCTATATGATCGGCTATACCCTGAACGATGCCGGCAGCATGGGTGAGCAGATCCGCGCTTTCTGCCTCAACCGCGAGGAGATGGGAGGCAAGGCATACGCCTATCAGTTCGCCCGTCCTCTGCCTACCGACGGCCGTCCCAACGTGCTGCAGGGCGCATTCCACTCATCAGACCTCTGGTTCGTGTTCAAGTCGCTGGAGAATTGCTGGAGACCCTGGACACAGGGCGACTGGGACCTCTCGGAGAGGATGCTCACCGCGTGGTCGAACTTCGCGAAGTATGCCGACCCGAACGGGCCTGACGGCGGCGAATGGACTCCCTATACGGCAGCCAAGCCTGAGTTTATGGTATGGAAACTCAACGAAGCCGATGCCGAAGACTCAGCGATGGGTGAGCCTCTGGTCCCTCCGCGTCCGGCAGGCAGGTAGTCCCTACAGGTTTTCGAAACTGATTTTGTATATTTTGGATGTGGTGTCGTCACCCATCCAGATACAGCCGTGTCCGTGGTCGACGCAGATTGACTCGGGATTGTCGATGAAAGGTACGTTCCACGTCGCCAGCACCTCGCCGTCGACGGTGCACAGGTTGAGTGTGCGCTGTTCGCTGTCGGCTATCCAGAGGACATCGCGGACGTGGTCGTAGTACAGGTCCGCAATCTCCGTAGTTCCGGTCAGGTCGTGATATTCCGTGACTTTTCCGTCGGAGAAACGCATCAGCCTGATGGGCTTCCACTGGTTGCCGACCAGGAGTGTGCCGTCCTTGTAGAAGGTCACGGCTTCGAGGCCGTCGTTGGTGCCGAGTCCGACATCGGAGATGACTCCGAGCAGTTCGGAGGTCCTGTAGTCGGGAGCTGCCACGCGGTGCACTTCCTGCTTGCGTTCAACTATATAATAGACATCCTTGGTCGCGGGATCGATGGTGACGCCCTCGCAGTCCATCCTGTCCTCGGTGTAGAATGCGGTGGCCTTTCCGTCCCAGCTGATATGGTAGATTCCGTTTTCGTCAGAGGCGGCCAGAAGTCCGTTCCCGTCGGGAGCGAGGCAGAGGCCTGAAACCTCGGGACAGCTTGTCTCCATCACTGTGTAACCGCCCATTACGGGAAGGTAGCGGGACGAGCTCACGGTGATGATCACCCTGCGGTAGGCCGGAAGGGTGAAGGCTCCGTCGTCGTGGACTTCGCAGACGAGGTGCAGACGGCCCGGCGCGGCGTCATCGGGGATGCGGAAACGTATCTTGGCCGAAGTGGAGTCATCCAGGGCGGGAACCTGCTCCTGGCCGGGGAATTCCTGGAACCACCAGCGGTAGCTCAGCCTGTCTCCGTCAGGATCTTTCGAGCGGGAAGCATCCACTGTGACGGTCTGCCCGGGTTTGGCAGTCATCTCTATGGGCTCAAGACCGCCTTTGCGGTCGATCACGACCTCGGGGTTGCGGTTGCCCTTGCCCTCGGCGGCCCACTGCATACGGGCTGCGAAATCGTTGAATTCATCCGGATAGAAACGCTTCTCGTAGCGGTCGGACATATCTTTCTCAGGCTGGCGCCAGTTGGTCCAGGCCTTGGTGCGGAAGTCGGGGCTGCGGCCCAGGAAATGCATGCCGCCCCATCCGACCTGCGTGGGGTCATCGGGATCGTTCAGGCCGTTCGGCATTACGTGCAGGAAGCTGGGCGTGTCGCCTTCCACTCCCCACAGGAAATGAGGATAGACGTTTCCCAGGGCGCCGTGGCCCTGTATGTGTGTCGCGTAGGAATTCCAGTCGGCGCGGCCAAGGGCGTTCTGGTTGAGCCAGGCGCTCTCGTCCCATACGAGCATCAGCTGGTCGTAGAAATCGTTCCGCAGCCACTGGTGCGAGCTGTAGGCACGGTCTGCGCGCATTGCATAGACCATATCCTGGTCGGTGATGGTGTAGAGGCGGAACTTGCGCAGGAAGGCCTGCAGTTCCTGGGGAGAACGCTCCTTCTGCACTCGCCATACAGCCTGTGAGAAGGTATTGGCGCCGCCCCAGACACATACCCAGATGGGCCTGTCGTCATCCTCGTCGGCAAGGCGGATTATCAGATTGCTGCCGTCAGTGTCGTTGCCTTCTCCGATCACGCCGATTCCGGCTTTCGGGCTGCCATATACGGTGCGGCTGCGGATATAGTCCGCGCTGGGCCAGTATCCGAGCTTCTGGCTGCCCTGCTCCTGCTCCAGCGGCAGGAATCCGTCCTGCGCGGAGCGTTTCATCAGGTTGGGAACGTCCTGCTCATAGGCGTCCACCACGCGGTGGAGGTATTCGGCCCACTCGGGAGGGTAGGGGTCGCAGTTCCAGCCTATGGTTGTTATGAGTGCCTCTATTTCGAAACGGTCGGCATAGGCCATCAGGCGTACCGCCGACTCGTTGTCGTCAGGTTCGACTTCGGCGGGACCGATGTCTGTCAGCACCACGATGCGGGGTTTGAGGGTTTCTTCGTCTTTCTGTACTGTTGTGCAGCCGATGACGGCTGTCAGGAATATGGCTACAAAGAACAGTCTATTCATTATTTCCAGGCTTTTCTTGCAATGAACAATGCGAACCAGGCTACAATCAGGGCTTCGATGAAGCATATGAGCTCGAGGCTGAACACACTTACTGACTTCTGGAGGAAGACGAGCAGGCCGTCGACGAATGCATGGATGAGGATGGCTGCGGGCAGAAGCCAGATCCATCTGCCGCCCTTGCGCGCGGCGCCCCATACCAGCACGGACAATGATATCTGAAGGATGAGGGCTGAGATCCTTTCCCAGATTCCGAGCAGGTAATCAGAAGCAGCGGTGGTGCTGACTGCATCCAACTGTGCCTGAAGCTGGTCCTTCGCATTGGCAGGAACCTGAGACATCAGGGTGTCAGTCTGGCCGCTGTTGATCATGATAGCCATTACCAGGGTGGAGATGGTGCCGATGCCGAACAGCAGAAGCATCTCGGCTCCGCCGTGTCCGATACCGTATCCGACTCCGTTCATAATCCTGTCCGACTCTTTCTTCAGCAGGAGCTTCATCGCCAGGAAGCGTCCGACCTCCTCGAACAGACCGGCCATCAGTCCGCCGTAGAGGGCGTAGTATATGGGGGTGTTGAGGATGGTGTCTCCGCTCGGACCCTTCAGGACAATGTTATGGACAATGCTCTCGAGGACCAGTGCGAACACGATGAAAGTGGCGGCACCGATCAGAATGGTGGAAAACTTGACATTGAACTTCTTGACCAGCCACCAGGAGAGCAGCACGGGAACTGCAACACCGAAGATGATGTCAATGACCATCATCACAATAGAACTTGCAGGAACCATATAGAGTATGAATTTAAACAATTAGTCGTCGTCAGAATCACCCATTATGATCACCAGGTTGTCACCGACCTGGAGCGGCATGCTGCCGTGGGGTACGAGGAACTTGCCGTCACGCCGCACCATCATCACGCGGATGCCGTGGGGGAGATTCAGTTCGCGCAGGGTGGCTCCTCCTGCCAGGTCTTCCTCGGTGACGATGTGGTCGCGGAGCATTCCCATCTCCTCGGGAATCTCCATACCGAAGGTCTCGACCTTGGGAGTGTCCTCATAGCAAAGCCTGAGCAGTTTCGCGAACGAGCCGAGAGTCGTGCCCTGGAATGCCAGTGAGAAAAGGGTGATTATGAATACGATGTTGAATATGTCGTCGGCGCCTTTGACTCCCTGCACCACGGGATAGAGTGCGAAGAGGATGGGACCCGCACCCTTGAGGCCTACCCAGGAGGTAAGCAGCTTGGCGCGGCCCGAAAGTTTCCGGAAAGGAAGCAGGCTCAGGAACACGCTAGCGGGACGGGCGACGAACATCAGGAACAGGCCGATAAGTATTGCAGGCAGCAGTACCGGCGGCATCTGTGAAGGTCTTGCCAGCAATCCGAGCACGAGGAACATCACCAGCTGCATAAGCCAGGTGAGGCCGTCCATAAAGGTGAGGATCTCTTTCCTCTGCTTGAGGTGAGCCTCGTTGCCGATGATTATTGCAGAGATGTAGAGGGCCAGCAGTCCGTTTCCTTTGAGGATCGAAGCAATGCTGTTGGCGAAGAAAGCTACGCTGAGGATGAGGATGGCGGTGAGGGCGAAGCCCGGAAGCCTGACCTTGTTCAGCAGCCACTTCGCCGCATAGCCTACACCGAATCCCACGGCCACTCCGACCACGATCTGGAGCAGAAGCATCAGCAGTGCGTTGCCCAGCAGGCCGGCGCTGGTGGCAGACTGTATTCCTTCGCCTGTGATCATCATCACGATGATCATGGTGAGGGTGTATGCCATAGGGTCATTACTTCCTGATTCCAGCTCCAGCATCGGACCTAGGTTCTCTCTCAGATTCATTTTCTTTCCTCTCAGGATCGAGAAGACGGAGGCTGAATCGGTAGATCCCATAACCGCAGCCAGCAGGAAGCAGACCAGCATCGACATCTCCATGGCCTTGCCCAGCACCAAATAGATGAACAGGCCGGTGAGAAGGACTGTCAGCAGCACGCCCAGCGAGGACAGGATGGAACCATGCCACAGCACGGGACGGGTCTCCTTGATGCTTGTCTCGAGTCCTGCCGTGAGCAGGATGATGGTCATCGCGAAATGGCCGATGGCCTCGGCTCCCTCATAGTCTTCGAAATGGACGCCAAGCCCGTCTGCACCTGCGAGCATTCCCAGGATGAGGAACAGGAGCAGCGAGGGCACTCCGAAGCGTGTGCCAAGCTTTGTGACCATTATGGCCATGAACGTAAGGATGGAACACAGCAGAAGGAGTACGTTGCCTGACAGCAGATCGATAGAGAATATAGAAAGCGGCATCATTCTATCTCGAAAAGGTTAAGGAAACCGGTCATCATAAATACACTGCGGATCTCGTCATTTATTGAGCGCACGATGATCTTTCCTCCCTTTTCGGCGGCAGCCTTGCGCAGGGTCAGGAAGATGCGGAGTCCCGAACTGGAAATGTAGGTGAGATCTTTGCAGTCAAGCACGATTGTTCCGCGTGCATCTTCCTCGAGTGCCTCAAGCTGAGGTGCAACTTCCTGTGCGGCTGGTGTATCCATACGGCCGATGAGGCATACTACCACTTCTTTGCTCTGCTTGGTAATGTTAACTTCCATAGTTTTTATAGTATTATATCATTTTAATCAAAGTCAATATATTCTTTCCGTCCTCTCTGCGATATGAGACGGAATCCATCAGTTGCCTTACAAGGTGGATGCCAAGACCGCCGATGGGGCGCTCATCCAGGCTTGCGGTGATATCCACTTCGGGCTTCTGGGTCGGGTCGAACGGCACTCCGCTGTCCGTGATGATGAAGTCCAGCTGTCCTTTGCGCATAATGGCTTCAATGTCCACAAGTCCGTCCGAACCGGGAGGATATGCGTAGAGGATAACATTTGTGACGGCCTCTTCAAGAGCGAGGTTCAGCCCCATTGCCATATTCTGCTCGATCTTCATCTCGGCGGCAATGGTCTCCACAAAGCTTGCCAGTTGGGGAATTTGCTGGATGTCATTGTGAAGGATAAGATGACGTTCACTGGCGTAAGGTTGCGTGTCGTTCATATAGTGGATAAATAACATTGTCAGATCGTCGCTCTGAGGGGCGTTCCCGACGAAGCTGCTGACGGCTTCTTTCATCGTTTCGAGATGTTCGTTCGCGCTGCAGTGTTTCTGGAAAGCCGCTTCGACCCTCTCCATCGTGAACTCTTCATCCTTCGAGTTTACGGCTTCGTTGAGTCCGTCAGTGTAGAGCAGCAGGGTGTCGTTGTAGAGCATATCGGTCTCCTGCTCCTGGAAAGCCATCTGGCAGATGACGCCGAGCGGGAGGTTCGGAACCACGTCGAGGGTGCGCAGCCGGTCGGAAAGGATCAGGGGCGGGTTGTGGCCTGCGTTGCAGTAGCGCATATGACCTGTCTCCAGGTCGAGGATGCCCAGGAAGAACGTGACGAACATATTGTTCTCATTCATCTCGGCCATCGCTTCGTTCATCATCGTCACTATGCGCTGAGGACTCTTCTCGTGCGCCGATATCGAACGGAACAGGCTTCGTGTGACGGCCATAACCAGGGATGCGGGCACACCCTTGCCGCTCACGTCGCCGATGCAGAAGAACAGCTTGTTGTCCCTGATGAAGAAGTCGTAAAGGTCGCCTCCGACCTCCTTCGCAGGGATCAGGCAGGCAGCCAGGTCTATCTCGTCACGCTCCGGGAACGGGGGGAACGTATTGGGGATCATGGACATCTGGATGTCTCGTCCGATGCGCAGTTCGCTCTCCATACGCTCCTTCTTCTCGTTCATCTTGTGGTATTTCATCTGGTTCTTGGCCGTGATGCGGAGAATCATGATCAGCATACCGAGACCGAGCAGCTGGAGCAGCCTCTCGATCAGTCTTACGCGGCGCATCGAGCCGTAGATCTCATCGTCAGGCACGACGATGGCCATAGACCATCCCGTCTGCTCTACCGGTGCATAGAAAACGTGGTTGAGCTTGCCGTCATCCTCGATCTGGATGCTTCCGGAGTGGTCGGCGCGCATCTCGGCAACCAGCCTGGCAAAGGACGGGGTGTCGTCCACGATTGCCGCGACTTCGTCGAGTGTCTTTATGGTTATGTCTCCGTCAGGGTTGCTGATAAGCACCCTGCCGTCACGGCTGACCACTACCTCCAGGGAGTTCGGATATACCTGGGAACTTCCTATGAGCTCCGCCAGCCACTTGAGCGAAATGTCGGCAGTAAGCACAGCCGCCTGCTTCCCGTGCAAGTCCTTTATGGGTATGGAGTATGTGGTCATCACGATGTCTCCGCCGCCCGTGTCGAGGTAGGGCTCTGACCAGAATCCTCTGTCAAGCTCCAGGGGACGGGTGAACCAGGGCTGGGTCGGGTAGTTGTACTCCTGCGTGGCCAGCGACTTCATCGCTATGGTGTCGGCAAGACGGTATGCATAAGGGGCGTACAGGGGCCTTCTGCGGCTGTAGTTGGGGACCAGTGCGACGGTGGATCCCATCACCGTAGGGTTGTCTTCGACCAGTCGGCTCGCCACGAGCGGCAGGCTGTCGAGATAGTTGAGGCACCAGCGGGCAATCCAGATGGTGTTGCGGACTGCGGCTTCTGCCTGGTGGGTGGCGTCCACTATCTGGAGCCTTGTGGCTTCGAGCTGGCCTGATGCGCGGGCCTGCGCTTCTTCCTTGAGCCCCTCCCTGGTGAAATAGTTCTGAAGAAGGGATGTGGCTTCCAGCGTAAGGGCTGCCACCGCGATGAGGAGCACGCCCGTTCCTATCGATTTCCGAAAAGTGTTATGAGGGGATGTATTGTTCTTTTTCATACTGCCTTCTAGTTGAGGATAGGATTGAGAGCCAGGCGAAGCCAGGGCTTGACTGCGTGTATGTCGCGCTCGATGATGAGGTTCTTGAGGCCTGCATAGGGAAGGATCTCTTCTTCGATGTCCCTGAGCGGGCGGTCCGTGCCGAAGTAGGCCGGGGCGAAATGCTCCCAGAAACGGACGGCAAGCGCCTTGGGCATATGGAAGTACTCCTTCACGAACGGTTCATCGCTTAACACGCAGCAAAGATACACCATTCCGACGTCAAATAGCCTGTATCCGTAGCAGAAGTCGCCCAAGTCTATGAAATATCGCTTGTCTGCGACAAAGATGGCGTTGCTGAACTGGAGGTCGCCGTGGATCGCGGTGTCGGCGTCGGGCGCGTCTGCTATGAACCTGCAGAGCTTGTCCTTTTCGGCGGCGGAGAAGAACGGACTCTCTTCCAGAAGCTGGTAGTAGCAGTCCTTCACGCTCTCGAATTCAGACGTGTCCACGTGTATGCCGTGGAGCTGGAGGCACATCTCAGCGAATTCCGAAGCGTACTGCGCGACCTTGCCGGGCTCGTCGGCTGTGGCGCGGGAATATGACTTCTTGTCCCTGATGCGGCGGAACAGGATGCCGTGGCGTCCGTCTTCGGTGACGACCAGTTCCCCGGGTTCCGGTGTCGGAATGCCGAGGGCAAACACTTTCCTGGCCTTCGAGAGTTCCTCGACAGAACGGCCCTCCCTGCCAGGCAGGTACAGCTTGAGCAGCACGTCAGGATCGCTCTTGCTGCAGAAGCTTTCTCCGTTGCCGCCTGCACCGGTCAGGACATAGTCGTCGAGGGATATCTTAATGGCTTCCATTTCCAAATACCTGGTCTATCAGTTGTTCGAATTCCTTGAATGCGTATGTGTCCTTCAGTTCGCGGAGGGAATCCTCGAGGCCGCGGTAGTGCCACTCGTGGTCATTGCGGTCCTTCGTGTGGAACAGATTCCAGAGTCTGTCGCCCTGCACGGCATAGTCCCTTGCGATGGCCCTCATATTCGACAGCTTGTCTCCAAGAGCTACGATCTTGGCTTCGAGAGGGGCGTCGGAGAGACGTTTGATGGCATCGCGCTTGCGGCTGTGCCAGCTGTCTTCTTCGCTCACGCCGTCCTGGTAGGTGTCACTTTCCCAGGCCACTATCGAGGCGATCCTCTCCCCGAACACTTCTGCGAGCTGCTCCAGGGTGACGTCAGTGTCTTCCACCGTGTCGTGGAGGACTGCGGCGGCGAGAAGCTCCTGGTCGGAGGTCATCGTAGCCACGATTTCCATCGCTTCCATAGGGTGGACGATATAGGGGAAACCTTTGCCGCGGCGCTCAGCTCCCGCGTGAGCATTTACGGCAAAGATGATTGCGCGGTCCAGAAGGGAAGTGTCCATATTCTTATTTGCCATCGGTGGATTCTTTCTGATTCATAAACGGCAGGTCGGCAGCCTGTTCGGCCATCATTCCGGCCATCATTTCGTTGCTCTGCGAAGGCCCGCTGAGCGAGTCGAGCATAAAGCGTATGCCGGCCTTGCCTCCGCCGTTCTTCATTATGTATGCTATGCAAAGGTCCTGAGGACCGAGCGATGATGAGATTATGTCGAGGTCGGTGAGACCTATCTGGTAGCAGGCGAACTGGAATGCGGCATCGGAATAATCCTTTATGAGGCGGGATATGTCTCCGAGACTCTCCATCCCGAGCCACTTGAAGATTTCGAAGTAGGGTATCAGCGACACTTCCTGGATCTCGGCCTGGTTGACGGCGGCGATGCGCCTGTTGAGGGCATCGAACGGTTTCAGGTCCAGGAAGCTGCGGTAGGAGTCACCGTCGAGGGGGACATCGTCCAGGTTGCCGCTGGCCACGAGCGCCTTCACCCGGCGCTTGTAATCGGCAAGTTCGCTGCGGATGCTGCTGAACTGCTCGTCGGCCAGTTCCAGCATACCAGCGAGGCGGTTGAGGTTGCGCAGGTATTCTTTCGGGACCTCGACGCCGCTCTTGTAGCCGGTATCGTGGCTGATGTTGGCCCAGGCGTGCTGCAGGACTGTCCTTATCTGGATTTCGAAACGGTAGGAGAAGTCGCCCTGCGAGCATATGTAGTGCAGGGACATATAGCCGAAACTGTCGATCTCGTGCAGCTTGCGCTTGTCGATGGTGTTCGTCCAGTCGATGGTGAACAGACGGTCGACGGCAGAGGAAACCTTGTCCACGTCGTCGATGTAGAAGGTTATGACCCGGAGGCCGATAATGTCCGTGATGTCTGCAAGGCTCTTGTATTTGCTTCCCTTCAGTTCCAGCTTGCCTGCGAGAGAATCTTCTGTCTTGATGCGGTATTCTATGGCAGCTACGCGAAGTCCTGCGTCATCGAGGGTCCGCTTCAGCTTTTCGTATGCTTCGGCGGCCTCTTTCTCGAACTGAGGCAGGTGGTCTTGGAATTCCTGAAGAATAGCCTGACAATGGGCGTCCAGATGTCTCTCCATAAGCAGTTGTTTTTCTATTTGCCGCTGTATCTGCCGGCGAAGAGCACCGCACCGGTACTCTGTTCGGCAATCAGGTATATGAACGTATGGTCGGCGTGGAAAACAGGTCTTTTGCCGCCGATCGCTGTCGCGTTTTTCTCAACTGCCGCCACTGAGACGGCTGCAGCCTCCGAGCCTTCCTCGTCGACCTTGATGACAGCGTCCTGCTGCACGAAACTCAGGCGTGAGGCGGCCGGTGACATCGCGCTGAAGTCTGCGGCAGAGAAGGCCAGCGGCATTCCCATAGCGGACAGGATGTCATTGAGCATGATCTTGAACTTGGTCTCGAACCTGGGAAGCCAGAGATCCACATCCTTCTCGACGGGCTGCGACCGCAGCTGGCTCCAGTCTGCCTTTTTAAGCTGTGCGGTGATGTCCGATATCTCGCAGTTCTGCTTGGGAAGCAGGACGAACATCGAGAAAGCTCCGTTGCCGTAGGGAAGGCGGACCATCTGGAAGTATTCGTTTTCGCAGTATGGGATATTGCTTTCCTGCTTCATCATCTTGACGGTGCTCCTGGCCCCGTTCTCATTGGTGAAGGTTTCGTCGGATGTGGCGTCCTTCGAGAACTGCCAGACCCACTGGCTCTTGAAGTACACCGCGTTCATCAGGTATGCGAGGATGGTGGGGTCCACTTCGTCGAGAACCTTGGGAATAAGCCCCTCTGTCTGCTTGGCGCACCAGCCGTTGATGGCTTTGAGCGATGCGGAGTTGTCAGCGAAATCGAGATTGGTCACTTCAGCCTCGAAGTATTTGCCGACGGTTTTGGTAAAAGAGCTGTTGAGCGGCCAGCCGTCGTCCAGGAAGATGGCGTTGGCGATGTTCAGCCTGGTCTTGCTGTCGAGCTTGGGGAGCTGCTGCAGCATCGACAGGCAGAACTGGTTGACTTCATCGGTCTCACCGGCTCCATAGCCGAGGACATTCGCTATCTGTGCCGCCGTTTCGCCTTTGGCTCCGTCCAGAAGCATTCCGAGCAGGAACTGCATGCTCAGGGGCGAGACCACGAAGTCCTCATCGGCCTCTTTATTGATGCGGTCGATATAATCAAAAGTGAATGAACTGCCCTTCTCGACGAAGCCGGCAGCTTTGGTCGAAAGCTCCAGAGGCTTGTAGCTGTTGTCTGCGTCATTTCCGCCTACCCCTGGCAATTCCCCGCAGGAAACGACTGTCATCATCATCAATACTGCGCCTGCAGCGAGGACAAACAAGTGTTTCATTGCTTTAAAAATTACTTTTAACATGCTAAGTTACATAATTATTGTTAAAAAACATGAGGCCCCCGAAGGGGCCTCAAATTCATTCTTTCTATGGTCAGCCGTTCCTATATGCCGCTGTATTTTCCTGCGAACAGGATTGCTCCGGAACTCCATTCGGAAATGATATATATGAACGGACGGTCGGCGTGGAAGACTATCTTGTTCGCCGGGTTGATGCTATAGCTGCTGATGCTGCTGCCCGAACCCCCACTGGTTATGTATGTGGATGTGGCTGAGGCTTCTGCACCTTCTTCATCGATGGCAATGGAGACTTTCTGGAGGACCTGGCTCAGACTGATGCTAATTATGTCTGAACTGCCGGATATGTCTACCGACGAGTCGAAATAATAGGACAATCCCATTTGGGACAGTATATCTCTGAGTTTGATGGTAAAAGCGGTCTTGAATTTCGGAAGCCAGATATCCGCTACGCAACTGACCATATTCCTGGAGAAATCTTGCCAGCCCAGGTCGCAGAGCGATTTGACTGCTTCACTGACCGTGTGCCCTTCTTCCGGACGTATGACAGTCATACTGTAAGACAAATTACCGAAAGGCAGCCGTACGGCGGTGAAGACATCATTCCCCTGACACTGGAGCATGGCTCTGCTCATCATCATCGTCGCGACCGTCTTCTTCGTCCCGTCTTCGAGGGTAAACATCTCTTCTCTCGTGTCGGCCTTCGGAAATCCCAATCCGAAACTCCACTGGCTCTTGAAAGACATCTCATTCATAAGGCGGGTGGGCGCATTCGGATCCACATCCTCGTCGGTGTTCGCTATGACAAGTGTTGCCGCTTTGTCGAGCAGGGAAAGCTGGGTCTGCAGCTTCCTATAGAACGTGTTGACTTTGGCATCGTCGAGCATACCGAGCAGGAACTGCAAGCTGAGAGGCGAGATGATGAAATCCCCGTCGGTGGAAGCATTCACCCTGCTGAGATAATCGGTGGCGAAAACATTGCCTTTGCTGACTAATTCCTCTTCCTCTGTTGTCAGGGTCAACTTATTGACAGGAGTAGCGTAAGCAAGCCTTTCATCTTCTATTCCAATTCCGCCTACCTCGTTGGGGCCGGCCGCGCAGGAGCTGATCCCCAGCAAGATGACGGTTAATGATGTTATGATTGACAAGCGTTTCATTTTGTTGCGGTTTTAATCAAAGATTGATTCTCAGGCCTGTTGCCACGCAGAACATAAAAGGATTGTCGCTTCGCCAGGTCGAGAGCTGGCTGTTCCCGTACGGCACAGCCCAGCTGATTTCAGGCTCGACATACAGCCCGATGCGTCTGTTGACATTGAACTGTACTCCTCCTGCACCCAGCAGCGAGAAGAGCAGGCCGTCCTTCGTCGCCAGCCTGTCGCCGTCTATCGTTGCTCCCAGGCAGTAATCTCCCTGGAATCCTCCGCCCAGATATACATCCAGATACTTTCCCGAAGCCAGCATCCAGTCCAGGCGGACCGGGATCCCCAGATAATGCGCATTCTGAGTCCTCTCATAGTCGAAGCGATAGGCCAGGTTGCTGGTGAGAGAAACATCGGAGCTGTATCTGGTGTATTCAAGCCCGGTCACGACCGAGAGTTTTTCGCTCAGGGGAATCCTTGCCGACAGTCCGACTTTCAGCGGGAAACGGTGTTTTGCGTTTCTCACTGAATAGCCATAAACCTGGTCCGGCTGGTCTTCAGCATTGCTCTGGCCGATCGGTGCATCTGCCGGACTTTTGCTGTAATAAGGATAATCTGACAATGCGGATCTTAACTGCAGTACGTTGTAATCGGGACTTAGAATATCTTTCAATTCGTAATTTAAGACCGAAGAAATAGCCGGAATTGCCGCCGCCAGGAGTCCGCCTCCGGCGACAACGCCTACCGCCGGTCCGATTTTCATTCCAACCGGATTGGATACGGTGACTTCGGGGATATACGGAGTGTTGGGAGTTATGTCGTTGTTGCCACCGGTCCTCGGAGGTTGGACAGAAGTGCTTTCTTGGGCTTGTCCGGCAGTTTCAGTCTGAGTTTCAGTCTGAGTTTCAGCCTGAATTTCAGTCTGAGTTTCAGCCTCAGGAACTTGCCGGTTTACGGCTGGCTGCTGTGTCGTCTTCGGTGTGACGGCCTGGGCTATGAGCGGCTGAACCGGTGTCGGTTCTACTGCTTCTGCTGCACCGGCAGAGTCTGTCGAGTCGGTGACGGCGGCGACTGGTGCGGCAGGTTGCAGGACAGGCTGGAAGCTTTCATCGGAAGCCGCCGGCCGGCGGAGGAACAGGATGGCAGCAAGCCCTGCTGCGACGGCAGCGGGCACGATCCAGATGAGGGGAGAGCGTCTTGCAGGAGAGGAACTGCCGGCAGCGTTCCTGCGGGCACGGAACTCGGCAAGACTACCCTCCGGAAGGGGGCTTTCATACCCTTCCAGTTTGTCTTTTACTATGTCTTCCCAGTTTTTCATCGTTCCTTTTCCTTCAAATATTGTCTGATGTTTTCTTTCAATTGCTTTCTGGCTTTGGCCAGCACTCCGGCCGAGCCTTTTTCGCTTATTCCCAGCATCTGTGCGATTTCCCTGTGTGAGTAGCCGTCGATGCAGAACAGATTGAAGACGGCCCTTCTCTCGTCAGGAAGCTGTGATATCCATTCCAGCAGTTTCTCCTGCGGTATAGCTTCCATATCATCTGCAGACGGCTCGGGAATATTGTCCCGGGTGCTGAAATCCAGTGGAACCGTCCGCCATTTCTGCCGCTTGATATGGTTGATTGTCTTGTTGATTGCAATCCGGCTCAGCCAGCCCCCCAGGGACCCTTTGCCGGAGTATTTGAACGTGTGTATCTTGTCGAGAGCCTGGATCAGCGACTCCTGCATCAGATCCTTAGCCTCGTCGCTGTCTCCCAGATATCTCCTGCAGAGCGTATAGATCCTTGCCGCATATCTTCTATACAGCTCATCTTCAGCTTTTATGTCATTCCGGGAGCAGTGCTTTGCCAGCTCCTGCTCATCAAACTCCCTGTACACTCAAAATATAATTGACTGTCTCTTTATATAAACACACACAAAGACGGAATACGTCCCGGAAAATCGAAAAAAATTGTCAACGGTAGCGGATGGCCAGCATCGTGAGGTCGTCGCTCTGTTCTGCCCCGTCGACAAAGCTTTGGACGTCTTTGACGACATTGTCGATGATGTCTGCAGAAGTATGGCTGTCGTCCGCTTTTCCGACAGTTTCCAGCAGCCTTCCTATGCCGAACAGTTCGTGGGCCGGGTTTTCTGCCTCTGTGACGCCGTCGGTGTAGAGCAGAAGCGATGAGCCGGGCTTGAGAGTCGCTTCCTGCTGAGCGTATTTCCAGTCAGGGGTCACGCCGATTGCGATGTTGGGCTTCACATCCAGCGCTTTGACAGCAGAACCGATGTGGATCGGAGCGTTGTGGCCGGCATTGCAATAAACCAGTTTGCCATCGGCCAAGTTCAGGATTCCGATGAAGAAAGTGACGAACATCAGCGACCGGTTGCGGTTGCACATACTGTTGTTTATTCTCTTCATAATCTCCGCCGGGTTGTCGCTGTTGTTGGCCAGCGTGCGGAACAGGGCTCCCGTGATGCACATAACCAGGGAAGCGGGAACGCCTTTGCCGGAAACGTCACCTATGCAGAAGAACAGCTTGTCGTCTTTGATGAAATAGTCGTAGATGTCGCCGCCCACTGCTTTCGCGGGTGTCAGCTGTCCGTAGATGTCTATGCTCTCACTCCCGGGCTCCGTGAGGGCTTCATTCGGCAGCATCGCCATCTGGATGGTGCGTGCAATCTCAAGTTCCTGCCCGATCGATGCTTCCCGGGCGGTGGCTTCCTTCAGCTCGTCGACATATGTGGAAAGGGATATCTGCATATGCTCGAATGAATCGCGAAGCTGGTGGATCTCGTCGTAATAACGGAGTTTGGGAAGAGGCGTGTCGAAATGTCCCTTGGCCACCTGCTCTGCCGAACGCGCCAGGTATTTCAAAGGTTTCGTGGTGCGTCGGATTGCACTGCGGATGAGCAGGAATGCCGCCAGAAGGCCTATGCCGAGCAGTATCAGGATCACCGTGCCGAGGATCTTTCCGGGGCCCCAGATGTTTTCGACCGGCACCACGATGCCCATAGACCATCCGGTGTCTTGCATCGGAGCATAGAAGACATAGGAGCGGATGCCGTCGACAAAGGCGATCTTGATGTCGCTCTTGCCTTCCATCATCTCCTGGCCGATCTGGACGTACTGGTCGTTGTTCTTGCCTCCGACGTGGTTGAAGAAGTTGTCCTTCAATATGCGCTGGGGGTCCGGATGCACTATGTAATCGCCTCTGCGGCTCAGGATGAAGCTGTAGGCGGGATGGTCGAAATAACTCGGATCGCTGAACAGGCCGAACTCCTCCGACTGGAAAGTGACTTGCTGGATGCGTTCGGTGAGCCACGACAGCGACATGTCGGATCCGAAGGCTCCTACAAGCTTGCCCGCCTTGTCACGGACTGGAAGAACGTATGAGCATATCATGTCTCCGGCTCCCATATCATCGAAATAGGGCTCGGTCCAGTAGCCTCCTTCGCTTGCAATACCCTGCTGGTACCACTCCTGATTGAAGTAGTCGTGGCTCTCGGAGCCTATCTGCTTCACATCGATGGTGCCGTCGTTCAGCCACGTGACGTAAGGCTCGAACCAGTGTCCCTTGCGGGGATAATAGTCAGGGATGAAGCCGATTCCGCAACCGACGATATGGGGGTTCAGCCTCAGTTCGCTCTCCAACGCCGCCACGACCTGCTCGGGGTCGGAAAGATGCTTGCGGACTTCGTCGATATTGTTGGTCGCCGATGTCTCTACGACGCTGAACATACCCAAAGCCCTCTCGTTGACGATGTTGAGTGTGCCGCTGTAATGGTCCCTGAGCAGCGCGACAGTCCCGGTTGCCGAGAACAGGAAGATCAGGGACGACGTGAAGGACATAATGATGAGCATCACCAGGATGATGCGGATCAGCAGCCGCCTTGAGAACGAGTGGAACTTTTGATTCATAGGCTCAAAGATAAAAAAAACCGACACAACGGAAAAGGTTCAAAATGATTATCTTTGCGGGGATGACTGCATTGATAACAGGCGGTAGTTCCGGGATGGGACTGGAATACGCACGGCAGCTTGCCGGCCGCGGATATGACCTGATTCTGGTGAGCAACCGTCAGGACGAACTCGACGGCGCGTCGGAAGCCCTGCGTTCGGAGTTCCCGGTGGCAGTCACCACCCTTTTCCTGGATCTGGCAAGACAGGATGCCGCGGACCGGCTCTACTCCTGGTGCACAGATGAGCAGGATGTGCTTCCCGACGTTGTGGTCAACAATGCCGGGATGTTCTTTTTCAAGGAACTGGAGACAGAGGACCTGGGCCGTGTGCAGGCGATGCTCGATCTGCACGTGACCACGGTGACCCGGACCTGCATCCTCTTCGGCAATGCGATGAAGAAGAGGGGCAGCGGTTACATCCTGAATATGTCGTCGATGGCTGCCCGCCTTCCTGTGCCCGGAATAACCGTATATTCCGCAACCAAGGCCTATCTCAGGAGTTTCGGGCGCTCACTTTCCTTCGAGCTCAAGCCCTATGGCGTGGGCGTGACCACGGTATGCCCTGCTGCGATAGCAACGCCGCTCTACCGGCTCAGCGAGAAGTGGCTGCGCCTCGGAGTGCGCACGGGGGTCATCCGGACACCCAAATGGCTGGTGGCACGCGCTTTGCGTGCTATGTTCCGCGGCCGACGCGTCATCAGTCCGTCATTTATGAACATTTACCTGCCGGCATTGATAGCTATGCTGCCCGGCCCTGTTGAAGCTGCGTTATGGAAAAAGTGGAAATAACCGTCCTTCTGTTGCTATGCTGCCTGCTGCCGGTCAAGGCACAGCGTGTGGAGAAAGTTCCGTTCGGCGACTTCGAGCACTGGACGGTACGCCATATCCAGGAATCGTCCATCCTCGGCGGCGAAGTCAAGACCCTTTATGTCGTCGGTCCTGACGAAACCATCGACAGAAACGCCCCCTACGACTATTCGAAGACCGTATGGGCATCGTCGAACGCCTATGCCAGGGTTTCAGGAATAACCAAGACCAGCGTGACCGTGGAGCCCGACAACGGGCCGGACGGCAAGTGCGCAAAACTGACCACCCGCTTCGCTTCCTGCAAGGTCGCGGGCCTGGTAGAGATAAACGTGCTGGCTACCGGAGCCCTCTACTGGGGCAAGATGCTGGAGCCTGTCACGGGCGTACGCAACCCCTATGCATTTATGGACTGGGGCATCCCGTTCACCAAGAGGCCTTCAGCGCTGCTGCTCGACTATAAGGCAGAACTTCCGGCCACCGGCACCCTCACCAAGGGGACGACGTTCAGCCAGCAGACCTTCCCGGGAAAGGATCCCTGCCAGGTGGTGCTTCTGCTGCAGCACCGCTGGGAAGATGCCGACGGAACCGTCCACGCAAAGCGCGTGGGTACGGCAGTGCTGCGCATCGATGCTTCGACCGGCGGATGGCGTACAGCCGCAAGGATTCCCGTGATATATGGAGATGCCAGCAAACAGGCCGGCTACAAGTCATATATGGGCCTGCTGCAGGGCGATGCGAAACTTTATGCCCTCAACAGCCGCGGCCAGAAGAAGCCGATTCCGGAAGAAGGCTGGGCAGATGCGGACACACCCGTAACTCACGCTGTCCTTCAGATAATGGCCGGCTCTCACGGCGCTTTCATCGGGGAACCCGGCAATACTCTCTGGGTGGACAATGTCCGGCTGGAATATCCCCAATAAGCTAATCAGACTATGTTCGATCCACATATCTTCAATCTCTTTCTGATAGGAATGGCCATCGTGGCCGTGATAGTCTTCGTGGCCCTTTACTTCGTGGACGCCGGATACGGCAAGTTCTACACTCCGAAGTGGGGTCCTTCGCTTGACAATCATCTGGGCTGGTTCCTTATGGAAGTGCCGGTATTCCTGGTGATGCTTGTGCTCTGGTGGTTCTCCGACCGCAGGGCCGACAGCGTCAGGCTTGTGTTCCTGATACTTTTCGAGGCTCACTACTTCCACCGTTCATTCATCTTTCCGCACCAGCTGCGCGGCCACAGCCGTATGCCGTTCTCTATCGTGATGATGGGTGCCGTGTTCAACACCCTCAACGCCTTTATGCAGGGAGGATGGATTTTCTATGTCTCGCCTGCGGATTTCTATCCCGGCAGCTGGCTGAGAAGCCTGCCGTTCATTGCCGGAACCATCATCTTCCTTGTGGGAATGTACATAAACATCCAGTCCGACGGCATCATCCGCAACCTGCGGGAGCCCGGGGACACTGCGCACTATCTCCCCAAGGACGGAATGTTCCGCTATGTGACGAGCGCCAACTATTTCGGCGAGTTTATGGAATGGGTGGGATTCGCATTCCTGACCTGGTCCTGGGCCGGAGCCGTGTTCGCCCTCTGGACCTTCGCCAACTTGGCGCCGCGCGCTGCCCGGATCTATGAACTCTACAGCCGCGAATTTCCGGACGAACTCGATACCAGCCGTGTGAAACGCATACTGCCTTTCATCTATTGACCTTTATGAAAACAGAGCTCCAGCAATCTCCGATATTTACGCCGGTGACCATCGGGCCGGTGACGCTGCGCAACCGTGTCATACGCTCCGCGGCATTCGAGAATATGGCCTACGGCAACAGCCCCACCAAGGACCTTTACGACTACCACGTGGCTGTGGCAAGGGGCGGTGTGGGAATGACCACGCTGGCATACGCTTCCGTGAACAGGAGCGGCCTTTCGTTCGACGGCCAGCTCTGGATGCGCGAGGAGATAGTGCCGGGACTGAAGAAGATTACCGACGACGTGCACGCTGCCGGGGCCAAGTGCTCCATACAGCTCGGCCATTGCGGCAATATGACCCACCGTGCCACCTGCGGCTGTACGCCTGTGGGCGCTTCGAGCGGGTTCAACCTCTATTCTCCGACTTTCGTGAGAGGGCTTAAGGTCGACGAGATCGATTCGCTGGTGGACGATTTCGGGAAGGCTGTCAATCTCGCGAGGGAAGCCGGTTTCGACTGCGTGGAGATCCACGCCGGCCACGGCTATCTGATCAGCCAGTTCCTGTCACCCTACACCAACCACCGCCGCGATGAGTACGGAGGCTCGCTGGAGAACCGTATGCGGCTGATGCGCCGCGTCATCACACGGGTGCTGGAGGCTGCCGGCGACGATATGGGCGTCATAGTGAAGATGAATATGCACGACGGTTTCCGCCGCGGAATGCAGGAGGCCGAGTGCCTGGAGGTGGCCCGTGAACTGGAAAGGCTCGGAGTCCACGCCATAGTGTTGTCCGCCGGCTTCGTGAGCAAGGCCCCTATGGAGGTGATGCGCGGAGCGATGCCCCTCAAGACCCTGGCGTACTATATGGATATGCGCAGGTTCTGGTGGCTGAAGGCGCTGGTGCGCGGTTTCGGCCGCATAATGATTCCGACCGTCCCGTACAAAGAGGGCTATTTCCTGGATGATGCAAAGAAATTCCGTGCAGCGGTGAAGCTGCCGCTGATATATGTGGGTGGCCTTGTGTCACGCGCCAAGATGGAAGAGGTGCTCGAAGCCGGCTTCCAGGGACTGCAGGTTGCAAGGGCCCTGGTGCACGATACCGACTTCGTCAAGAAACTGCAGCGTGGCGAGACCGACCGCAGCCCCTGCGGCCACTCGAACTACTGCATAGGCCGTATGTACAGCCTCGAGATGAAATGCAACCAGTGCGTGCTCGATATGCCGGAGCGCCTGCGCCGCGAAGTGGACAAGGCTGAAAAACGTTGGAAATGAACCCCGCAACCATAGTGACAGGAGCGACGGGCAGTATGGGAGCCGCCGCAGTGGAGGCCCTGGCTCTCCGTGGCGTTCCCGTGATAATGGCCTGCCGCAACCTGGCAAAGGCCGAAGCCGTGAAGGCCGGCATATTATCCCGCGTCCCCGGAGCCGATCTGGAGATCCGTCAGCTCGACCTGGCCTCGATGGCCTCGGTCCGCCGCTTTGCCGACGGCATCGTTCCGGGAGAGGTTTTGGCACTCTTCAACAACGCCGGTGTCATCTCGAAGGGCTATTCCGTCACCGAAGACGGCTTTGAAAACACCTTTGCAGTCAACTATTTCGGGCCCTGGCTGCTGACCTGCCTCCTGCTGCCGAAGCTGCCGGCAGATGCCCGCATAGTCAATATGATATCCCTGACCTGCCGTTTCGTGCCGCTCGACGAGCAGACCCTGCATCCTTCCGAAAAGGATTTCCGCCAGCTGGGAACCTATGCCCGAGCCAAAAGGGCGCTGGTGTCGTTTTCGATGGAGCTTGCCCGCCGTAACCCCTCTCTGTTCGTGAATCTGGCCGATCCGGGCATCGTGGCCTCGGATATGATCGATCTCGGCCACTGGTACGATCCCCTGGCGGACGCTCTCTTCAAACCTTTCTGCAGGAAACCGGAGTCAGGCGTGCAGCCGGCTCTTCGCGCGCTTGCTTCCGACAGGCGCAACCGCTGCTTCATAGGCAAGTCAGACCGGGAGATCCCCGGACGATATGAGGATCCCGATATGGACGCCCGCATCTGGGCGACTACGCAGAAATTGATGGAATTCTAAGCTTTCTTCCTGCCGTTCTTGCGGAACATATACTTGCGGGCCACAGCTACGCCGATGCGGTAGGGAAGAGGCCTCAGCGCACGGTCGGCTTCCTTCAGTTTCTGGCGGATGTCAATGCCCTGCGGGCAGAGTTTCTCGCACTTGCCGCACTCGATGCACTGGCTTGGGAAGGCTGGTTTCTCTCTCATCGATATGGTCTGGGCATATTGCCAGCGGCCGGAATGCTTCGACTCGGAGTACATCGTGTTGTAGCAGAGGAAGGCTCCGGGAATGTCGACACCCTGAGGGCAGGGCATGCAGTAGCGGCAGCCTGTGCAGCGCACTTTCTCGGTCTTGCGGATTTCCTTGCGTACGGCTTCGATAAGGGCCTGGTCCTCGGCGGTGAAGCCGCCCACCGTGGCTTCAGAGGCCGTGCGGATATTCTCGGCGACCATTTCGTCGGAGTTCATCCCGGACAGGACCACTGTCACTTCGGGCTGGTTGTACAGCCAGCGCAGTCCCCACTCGGCAGGGCTCCAGCCCCTGGGGTTGGCTTCGATGGCCTTCCTGGCTCCGGCCGGCAGCGACTTGACAAGCTTTCCGCCTCGCAGCGGCTCCATTATGATGACGGGAATCCCCTTGGCGGCGGCAGCCTTGAGTCCTGCGACGCCTGCCTGGTTGTTCTCGTCCATATAGTTGTACTGGATCTGGCAGAAATCCCAGTCGTAGTCTTCCAGTATCCTGAGGAACTGGTCGGTGTTGCCGTGATATGAGAAGCCGATGTTGCGTATGGCTCCCGACTGTTTCTTCTCGGCGATCCACTTGACGATGCCCAGCTTCTTGAGCTTTTCCCACTGGGCGTAGTCAGTGATCATATGCATCAGGTAGTAGTCGATGTAGTCGGTGCGCAGGCGCTTGAGCTGCTCCTTGAAATAGTTCTCTATCGCAGGGGTGCGGTGGATCATATACTGCGGCAGCTTCGTGGCGACGTGCACCTTCTCGCGCAGTCCGTTGCGCTCCAGGATTTCGCCCAGCGCCACCTCGCTTCCGGGGTAGATGTATGCGGTGTCGTAGTAGTTGACGCCGGCTTCGTATGCGGCGAGGATCTGTTTCTCGGTCTTTGCAAGGTCTATCGACCCTGCAGACCTGGAGAAGCGCATGCAGCCGAATCCAAGGGCCGAAAGCTGCACTCCGTTTCTGTCTTTTCTGTATTGCATATCGCTAAGTTATGCAAATTCAATTATTTTCGCATTATGTTTGACCAATTACTGCGATACGATCTGGGAGAAGGCGCCGAGGCCTTCACGTCGAGACGCGATTCCGTGCTGCCTTATCCGGTAGTCCAGGGACATCAGGTGCACGACAGCCGTGTGGCCGTGGTGGAGAGGTGGATGACCCGGGAGGAGCTGGAAGGTTTCGACGCGTTCGTGACAAACGTGCCTGCCCTGGCGCTCGGAGTCCGTACCGCAGACTGTGTGCCGGTGCTCATATACGATCCGGTGCATCGCGCCGTCGCCGCGGTCCACGCCGGCTGGAAGGGCACGGTGAAGCATATTTCCCACAGGGCCATCGAGGTTATGACCGCCCGCTATGGCTGCGATCCTTCGGATATGAGGGCCGTGATAGGTCCCGCCATCGGTCCGGACAGCTTCCAGGTGGGAGAGGAGGTGGTCGAGCAGTTCCGTCAGGCCGGTTTCCCTATGGAGGAAATATGGTCGCACCGGGGGCCGGGCGACGGCAGTCCTATGTCCGGCGGTCACCATATCGACCTGTTCAGGGCCAACGGCTGGCTGCTCGAAAAAGCAGGTATCCAGCCCTCGGACATTTCTGTACGGAAGCTGGATACCTATACCGATGTATCTTTCTTCTCAGCCCGTCGCGAGGGAGCGGCCTGCGGCCGCAACATCAACGCGATAAGGCTGGTCTGAACTATTGCTGCAAAACAATCTGCTTGCCGAGGACGAGCTTGTCGCCGGAGTCGTCGACAGTCCAGTACTGCGGCTTGCGCGGGCCGTTGCCCTCAGAGTGGTGAACCACGTAGCGAAGTTCGCCGTCGAAGGTGCGGAAGAGCATTCCGTGGCCTGAGTTGTTGGCCAGGAAAGGCTCCGGCTCCTGGATCCAGGGACCTGCGATGGTGCCGGATTCAGAGTAGCAGATAACCTGGAGATAGCGTTCCTTGCCCCAGGTTGACCAGAGCATTCCGAGCTTGCCGGTCTGGGTGCGGAACATCTGCGGGCCGTCGGTCACCCAACCGGGCATCTTGAGGCCGAAGGTGGCTTCGCCGAGGCCGTTCATCTCGCCGCAAGGAGGGCACTCCGATGCGCGGAACATAGTGACGGGCCACTCGGAGATAGTGTGGGTGAGGTCCGGTGAGAGTTCGATATAGTCCATTGTACCGTCGATGAGCTGGGTCCACTCGTGCACGAAGATCATATAGATGTGGCCGTCCTCCTCATAGAGGGTGCCGTCGATGCAGTCCCATTCGTAAGGCTGGTAGTCGTAGCCGGGAGTGACCGAGAAGGGAACGAAGGGGCCCTCGGGACTCTCCGAACGGAGCAGATAAGTCTGGTTGTGAGGCACGTTGTAGCGTCTCGGGATGGCCTGGATGATTTCGCTGTGGTCGCTCCAGGTGCCGGCGTAATAGTAATAGTCGCCGATCTTGTGGATCTCCGCCGCCGCGGCGAAGCCCGCCTTCTCGCACCAGGTACCGGTCAGGTCGATGACATTGTAGGGGCCCTCCCACATCACGAGGTCCTTGCTGCGGTACTGGCGGCCGCCGGAGGAGGTGAGGTAGTAGGTCTTGGTGACCGGA
>JAGCFF010000083.1 GCA_017650285.1 Bacteroidales bacterium | reverse complement strand
GTCGTTGGCGTTGATGGAACCGCGGAGGGTGGTGATCACCTTCTTGCAGCGAGGGAAGCGGGCCATTATCTGCTTCGAAACCGACAGGTAGGCTTCAGCCTCGACCTTCCCGGCAGCGACATCGACTCCCTCGGGAGTGATTCCGAGAGCCTTAGAGGCGTCTTCTTCATTGCCCAGCACTACATCGGAGCATGCTACCAGCTCAGGCATGACTTCCATCGCGGTCTTGCCCCATTTCCAGAGGTTCTTGCGGTAGTTGAGGTCGCAGGAAACGGTAATGCACTTGGCGTTGCAGGCTTTCACTGCCTCCAGGCAGACCTGGGCCGCACCTTCCGAGATGGCAGGGGTTATTCCGGTCCAGTGGAACCATCCGGCGCCTTCCAGCACCTTGTCCCAGTCGATCATTCCGGGCTTGATGTCAGCTATCGAAGAGTTCGCGCGGTCATAGATGACCTTGCTGCCGCGACTCACGGCTCCTGTCTCGAGGAAGTAGATGCCGATGCGTCCGCCGCCGTACACTATGTCTGATGTGTCCACTCCGAATCCGCGCAGCTCCCTGACACAGGCAGCGGCTATGTCGTTCTTCGGAAGACGGGTGACGAAAGATACGGGCATGCCGTAGTTTGCAAGTGAAACGGCTACATTGGCTTCGCCGCCTCCGAAGGTGGCTGAAAGCATATTCCCCTGGCCGAAACGTTCATAACCCGGGGTGGCGAGACGGAGCATAACCTCTCCGAAAGTAACTATCTTGTCCATTGACTGAAAATTGCAGTTTTACTGCCGGCAAATGTAGTGTTTTTGCTGCGAATGTTGTTACCTTAGGGGCGTATTCATTACAAATTATGAAGAATAGAACACTGAAGCTCATTTCATTCGGATGCTTGGCCGTTATCATCGTAGCGATGGTTGCGGCTACTTTCGTCGAGAAGTCGAGAGGGTCTGATTTCGCATTCAGCCTTGTCTATTACAACCCTGCTTTCCTTGCACTCTGGGGTGTGGCCGCCGTGTGCGGACTGATACTTGTGTTCAGCAGCACCGCGAAGGTTTTCTTCACGAGGCTGCTCCACTGCGCGTTGGCGATTATGCTGGTCGGCGCGCTGGTGACACACCTCTTCAGTCAGGAAGGGATGATAAGCCTCGAGAAGGGTGTGCCGAATTCCACGGTCATTACGGAGCAGGGCAGGGGCATCCAACTCCCGTTCTCACTTACCCTGCAGGAGTTCGAGATAGAAAGATATCCCGGTTCGATGGCCCCTTCGGACTATCGCAGCCTTGTCAATCTGGACGACGGCAGCCAGATAGAGATTTCGATGAACAACATCGGAAAGCATATGGGCTGGAGGATGTACCAGGCGGATTATGAGGACGACTTGCAGACTTCCATACTCGCAATGAGCAAGGATGTCTGGGGTGTCGGAATTACGTATACAGGCTATTTGCTGCTGCTGATCGCCATGCTGGGCTTCTTCTTCCAGAAGAACAGCCAGTGGAGGACGGCCCTGCGCAGGATAACTGCTGTCGCAGTCCTGGCGTTGACGTCGTTTTTCGCAAATGCGGCTGGAAGTCCTGCCCGCCCCGTGGCTCCGAAGGAAGTGGCCAAGGAAATAGGTGAGCTGTATGTGTATTACAATGACCGCATCTGCCCCCTGCAGACCCAGGCCAGAGACTACGCTCTCAAGGCCTATGGAAAGGCATCGGTGGACGGCTACACGGCCGAGCAGGTGATGACCGGATGGATGTTCTGGTATGACGAGTGGCAGGACAGGCCTCTCAAGGTCAAAGCCAAGGAAGCCGGTACCTCAAAGGAAAAAGAGAAATACAGCATACGTGACGATGCCGCATCTGGAGCCGCCTTCAAACTGTTCCCCTTGGAAGTCTCGGGAAACGTAAGATGGTATGGCAACGGGGACCGGCTGCCTGAGACAAGCGCAGAAGAGGAGACATTCATCCGCAGCAGCCTGGATCTGCTTCGCGAAGAGGCCAGGGCCGGAAACTGGGCGGAAGTCAGCCGCATCGTCTCCCAGATAAAGAAATACCAGGAAAAGACAGCAACCGCGGTGCTGCCTTCTGCGGCCAGGGTCAAGGCAGAGCGGGCATACAACGCCATCTGTCTGCCCAAGGTGCAGTTCATGGTTTCCATAACCATAGGCATCATAATGTTCGTGCTGTCGGGAATATGGCTCTCCCGCGGCAGGAAGACTCCGCCCAAGCTCGGGAAGGCTCTGTCAGTCATATCCTGGCTGCTTTTCGCCTATCTGACGGCAGTGCTGGCGCTGAGATGGATAGCTTCCGGCCATATGCCTTTCACCGGCAGCTATTGCGTGATGATGCTCATCGCGTGGTTCTCGACTCTCGCGATGTCACTGCTGTATAAAAAGATGCCGCTCCTTCAGCCCCTTGGCTTCCTGCTGGCCGGATTCACTATGCTGATGGCCACTATGTCCAGCGCCAATCCGCGCCTGACCCACCTGATGCCGGTGCTTCAGAGCCCGCTGCTGTCGATACACGTGCTGAGTATGATGATTTCCTACACTCTGCTGGGTCTGGTGATGCTCAACGGCATCCTTGGCCTGATTGTGAAAGGTACGGAGGCCAAGACCAGCCTTATGGACCTGAGCAAGGTGATAGTGACACCGGCAGTCTTCCTCCTCACCTTCGGCACCTTCCTCGGAGCTGTATGGGCCAACATCAGCTGGGGCACTTACTGGGCGTGGGATCCTAAGGAGACTTGGGCCCTGATCACTATGCTAGTGTACGCGTTTTCGATCCACGGCCAGTCCATAAAGGCTTTCCGCAATCCGACGTTCTACCATATCTACACCATAATCGCTTTCCTTTCTGTCCTGATAACTTATTACGGCGTCAATCTGATTCTCGGCGGCATGCACAGCTATGCATAAGCGAATAATTCGTATCTTGCGGAGAATTACGACAGACAGAGCCGATGATGGATTTCGACATTTCAAAAGAAGGCAATTACAAGGTTATTTCGAGTGAGTATCTGCTGCGGGAAGGCCCCTGGATGACTGTGCGCCGCGACTGCGTGGAGCTCCCCGACGGGCGCAGGAACCCTGCATACTACGTCCTCGAATACCCCGACTGGGTGAATGTTATCGCAATAACGAAAGACGGCCGGTTCGTGATGGAGAAGCAGTACCGCCACGGCCTCGGCATCTCTGAATTCGAGCTTTGCGCAGGTGTGATAGAGGAGGGGGAGGAGCCCCTTGCCGCCGCCAAGAGAGAACTTATGGAAGAAACCGGATATGCCGGCGGGGAGTGGAAGGAAATGATGACCCTCTGCGCCAATCCATCTTCCCAGAACAACCTGAGTCACTGTTTCCTTGCCGTCGGTGTGGAGAAGGTGGGCGACCAGCATCTCGATCCGACCGAGGCCATCGAGCCTGTGCTGCTGACAGTGGACGAAGTGCGCGAGCTGCTTAAGGGCGGCTGGTGCAAGCAGGCCCTGATGACCGCTCCGCTCTGGAGATATTTTGCTGAAAATCATTTGATATAACTATGGATAACGAAGTACTCAAAGCGATAAGGGAGCGCCGCAGCATAAGGCGCTACCTGCCCGACCAGATAAAGGAAGAGGAGCTGAAAGCCGTGCTTGAGGCCGGAACCTGGGCTCCGACAGGAAAAGGCACCCAGGATCCGCTGATCATAGCTGTGCAGGATCCTGAAATCTGCTCAGTGCTACGAAGACTCAATGCAGAAGTGTGGGGAAGGACGGATTTCGACCCCTATTACGGAGCTCCGACCATCATACTGGTATTCTCCAAAGCCGACAATCCGAATTGCGTGAAGGACGGCTCCCTCGTGATAGGGAACATCCTTCTGGCGGCACACAGCATAGGTTTGGGAGCCTGCTGGATCAACCGCTGCAAGGAGATGTTCGAGCTGGAGGAAGGCAGGCAGCTCGCTCCGCGTCTCGGCATTCCCGAGGGCTACGAAGGCGTGGGCAGCGTGTCGCTCGGATATATAGAGCACGCAGCGCCGGCTCCCCGTCCCCGCAAAGCTGACTATTACAAGATAGTATGACGACATCCCTGGCGATCTTCGACTTCGACGGGACCCTGGGCGACACCACGGGCATAATCCTGGCTACGATGGCTGCGACATTCAAGGCTATGGGCCAGCCCCAGCTCAGCGAAGCGCAGTACCGGAGCGTAATCGGCCTGCCGCTGGAGAAGTGCTTCAGCGCCCTGCTGCCCCTCGACGAGGAGGGAGAAGCCGAATATGCGGCAGCATATCGCAGGATGTTCGACGAACTGGACAAGAAGGGTGTGGTGACACTCTATCCCGGAGTGCTCGAGACCCTCACGGAGCTGAAGGAGCAGGGCGTCAGGCTCGCCATCGCCAGCAGCCGCCACCGCCACACTCTCGACCGCTACATTTCGGAACTCGGCCTGGCCCCGCTGA
Organism: Bacteroidales bacterium; assembly: GCA_017650285.1. Taxonomy (GTDB): domain Bacteria; phylum Bacteroidota; class Bacteroidia; order Bacteroidales; family UBA932; genus Equibacterium. The sequence continues at coordinate 21 of JAGCFF010000083.1, read as the reverse complement.
TCGAAATGACGGTCGGTGCAG
>JAGCFF010000082.1 GCA_017650285.1 Bacteroidales bacterium | reverse complement strand
AGCGGGCCTGTGTATTCGCTGCTCCTCGCAGTCGGCTCCTTGCCGTTGAGGGTGTAGACCATCTTTATCGGGCGGGTGGTCTTGAATGTCACCGTCGTGCTGTCGGTGAAGGCAACGGTGTTGCACGACCCGTTGGGCTGCTCGGGCAGGGGGATGTGATAGTTGATGTGGTGGTAGTCCAGGCGGATGTGGGCGTTGTCAAGCCTGCGGAGGAAATCGTTCCAGTCCTTGTTCTCCGGCTGGCTCCACGCTATCTCGCTGACAGCTATGGCACGGGGATAGGTGCGGTATTCGGCGATGGAATCGGTGTAGAAATATTCCGACCAGGTGTTGCACTGCACGCCGAGGATATATTCCTGCAGTCCGAGGGAATCGATTTCTTCAGGAATGGGGTTGTAGGCATAAACCCTGTCCATAGGGAAGTAGTTGCCTATGCCCACGGGTTCGATCTTGCGGTCGCCCTGGTAGTAGTCGAGATACATACCGTCGCTGGAAGGGGTCATGATCACCTGATGACCGTGCTGGGCTCCGGTTATGCCTCCCTGGAGGCCTCTCCAGGACATGATGATGGCCGACGGGTCTATGTCTCCTTCAAGTATCTCGTCCCAGCCTATGATGCGTCTGCCCTTGCCGTTGAGGTATTTCTCGATGCGGCGTACGACATAGCTCTGCAGGCGGTCTTCGTTGGTGAAGCGGCTCTCGTCTCCGGCAAGACCCTCGCGGCGGATGCGCTGCTGGCAGAGAGGGCATCTCTCCCACATCTCCCTGGGACATTCGTCGCCTCCGATGTGGAACAGTTCGCAGGGGAAGATGTCCACCATCTCGTCGATCACGTCCTCGAGAAATTCGAAGGTGCTTTCCTTGCCGGGGCACATAACTATGTTCTCGACGCCCCAGACCTGACGCGGCTGGTACTGGCCTTCTTCGCAGCAGAGCCAGGGATAGGCGGCGATGGCCACCATCTCGTGTCCCGGAATCTCAAGCTCCGGAATCACCTCTATGTGCCTTTCGGCTGCATAGGCCACGATGTCGCGCAGCTCGTCCTGGGTGTAGTACGGGCCGAACTGTGTGAGCAGGGGATATTTCTTGATCTCGATGCGCCAGCCCTGGTCTTCGGTCAGATGGAAATGCAGCTTGTTGAACTTGTACATCGCCATCACGTCGAGCTGCTTCTTGACCCAGTCGGCGTCGCGCCAGTGGCGGCAGGGGTCGATGTGCATTCCGCGGTAGTGGAAGCGAGGCGCATCCTGGATGCTGACCGCAGGAACGGAAAGTTTGACGCCGCGCAGCACCTTGTCGCTCTGGGTCTCGGGAGGAAGCAGCTGCAGGAGGGTCTGCATTCCGTAGAACAGGCCGTCGCTGTCGCTCGCTTTCACGAGGACAGCCTCGCTGCCGGCTTCCAGAGTGTATCCTTCCAGGGGAATGCCGCTGGCAGGATCGATTTCGAAGATTATGACATTGCTGCCGGCATTCTCACCGGAAACGCTCAGTGCATTTCCGGTGGAAGCGGCAATCTTTCCGGCAAAGAATCCGGCGGTGGCTCTCTCGTCGTCGCTGCGGGCGACCAGCAGAGTCGAAGCGTCGATCCTGAAGGGATCTTCGGCCTTGACATCAATGGAGGACGGAGCCGGGATTATACTTATTTCTCCAGTGTCGCCGCTCTTGCAGGCGAACAGGATTGCAGCAAAGCATATCAGGGTTGCTGCCAGTGTCAGATTCTGCCGGAAGTATTTCATTATCCTTGTTTAATTGAAGCTTACCCAGTCGATCTGGATGCAGCTTCCGTCAGTCATTACCACGAAGAGGTCGTGGATTCCAGGTTTGAAGTCAGACATAGGGATCTTGTTCTCAACCCAGCCGGTGTTGCCTGCGACGTTGAAGGTGGCGATGGTCGGGCCGTCGATGGCGTCAAGCCTTACGTCAACCTTGCCGCCGGCAAGAGAGAGTACTTTCATAGTCGCCGTGGTGAGCTTGTCCTTGCCGAAGTCCACCTTGTTGTATCTTACCCAGATGGGATCCTTCTCCTGGATGGTGTTGTTGAGGATCACTTTCCAGCCGTCGAAAGTACGGTCGGCATTGACGAACTGGATGTCGGTGCAGGTGTCCTTGATGTCAGAGTAGCGATCGACCTGTATCTGGCTGGTGGCTTTGGTGATGCCTACGCCGCGCTTGGTCGGCTTCACGGGCTGGATGGTGCCGTCGGGGTTGAAGAAGAGGCTGTCCACGCATACCGAACGGTTCTTGTCGAAGTAAGGTGAATAGTCGTTGTGATGATAGAACAGATACCACTGGCCGTCGACCTGGACTACAGAATGGTGGTTGGTCCAGCATACGTCGGCGTGCTGCTCCATTATCTTGCCAACGAATTTGTAGGGACCCATCGGGTTGTCTGCCATACAGTATGCGAGGCATTCGCGCTCGGCCTCAACCCAGGGGAAGCTGAAGTAGTATTTGCCGTTGGCCTTGAAGAGGAACGGACCTTCTGACATTCCTCTCGGAATGGCGTCGATCCTTACGGGTTCTCCGTCAAGCTCTTTCATATTGTCTTTCAGCTTGCAGATCACAAGTCCGCCGCCTGCCCATACGAGATAGGCCTGGCCGTCGTCGTCGATGAAGCAGCAGGGGTCGATTCCGAAGGTTCCCTTGATGGCTGTCTCTTCCGGAACGAACGGACCGTAAGGGGTGTCGGAAACGGCTACGCCGATGCTGCCATCAGCCCTCTGGCCGTTGACGCGTTTTCCTGTGGCGGGGAAGTAGAAGTAGTACTTGCCGTCCTTGTAGTTGCAGTCGGGGGCCCACATCTGGAATGAATTGGGCTGTACCCAGGCCACCTCGTTCTGGGTGATGATCCTGCCGTGGTCCACCCAGTCCACAAAGTTGTCTGATGAGAAGACGTGATAGTCTTCCATGCAGAACCAGTCTTTACGGGCATAGTCGACCGGTGCCGGGATGTCGTGCGAAGGATAAACGTAGACTCTGCCCTCGAAGTAATGGGCGCTGGGATCTGCCGTGAACTGGTCACGGATGATGGGGTTCTGGGCATTTGCAATGACAATGCTGAACACTGCAAGCGCGAGAGTGAAGATCAGTCTTTTTTTCATGTCAGGTTATGTTGGTAGTATTAATCTGCAGTTTCTTCGACGTAGTCGACTACGGTCCACGTCACGGGAATGCCGTTCTGGCCCAGGTCCCATCTGTCCATCTCGGGAGCTTTGGTGAATGTTCCGTTCAGGGCGACACCATTGGTCCAGCCTGCCGTACATTCGCTGGCCGTAATGTCGGTAGCGAGACTGGTGATGGATTCAAGGCGTGTGCAGTAGTTGAACATATTCTTGTAGCATTCCGCAACCAGAACCTTGGCAGGCAGCATCGGAGCCTCTTTCAGGGCGATGCAGTTGGCAAACATAAATGAGTAGCACTGCTTTTCCATTTTGGTCGCCGGCAGGTCCGGGGCGCTTTCGAGGCCTGTGCAGCCGCTGAACATTGCCATATAGCAGCCTTGAGACAACAGCTTGGCGGGCAGTTCGGGGGCTTCCTTCAGTCCTTTGCAGTTGTAGAACATCATATTGTAGCATCCTGCGGCATTGGCAAGCGAGACGGCAGGCAGCGCCGGAGCGTCGACGAGAGCCGTGCAGCCGTAGAACATAGAGTCATAGCACTTCATCGCCAGGGTCTTGGCCGGCAGTTCGGGAGCCTCTGTCAGAGCGGTACAGCCATAGAACATCTTTTCGTAGCTGTAGTTCGCAAGTTTGGTGGCGGGAAGTTCGGGAGCAGTCTTCAGACTGATGCAATCCTTGAACATCGAGTTGTAGCAGTATGACTTCACTTCCTTTGCAGGCAGCTTGGGCGCCTCGGTCAGCGCCTTGCAGCCTTCGAACATCGATTTGAAGCAGCCTGACGCAAGTGTGGCGGCAGGTATTTCCGGGCCGGTTTCAAGTTCGGTGCAGCCGTCAAACATATTCGCGTAGCAGTATTCGCTGAGTTTTTCTGCTGTCAGATGCAGGTACTGGGCCGATTTCAGCTTGGTGTCTCCGCAGAACAGCTTGAAGAATTCATATTTGCTGAGAAGTTCGGTCTCGTCGCCCGAGATTGACATAAGGTTGCCGCTCAGGGAGTGGGAAACGTCGGCAGAGATGGACCACCATCCTCTGGTGCTCGTGGTGCTGCAGAATGTCTGGTTCGCACCGGTAAGCATCAGTTTTCCGTTGGCGGGCAGGGTAATGGTCTGTGTTGTCCTGATGGCGTCGAGCGATGACCATCTGCGGCCTCCGTCGGTCGAATATTGCAAGGATATGGTGGGAACGGTAACTCCGCTGGCCTTGATGGTGACCACTCCGGTATAGTTGGTCAGGTTGGTGATGGTCAGGTAATCGGGAGCCGGCTTGACGGTGACTGTGCAGCTGGCAGACTTTTCACCGGCTGTGGCAGTAATGACGGCAGTGCCGACGGCAACGGCAGTAACCCTGCCGCTGAGCACGGTGGCGACATTTTCATCGGAACTTGTCCACTTGACTGACTTGTCGGTTGCGTTTTGGGGCAGTATTTCAGGTAACAGGTTTTCCCTGTCTCCAACCTGAAGGGTCATCTCGGAGAGATTCAGGGTGATTGACTCCACGGGAATGCGGGCTGATATGTCGAACACGCAGGTGGCAGTCTTGTCTCCTGCCTTTGCCGTGATCGTGACTTGGCCGGCCTTGATGGCTGTCACTTTGCCTCCATATACGGTGGCAAGGCTTTCATCGGAAGAGGACCAGGTGACGGACTTGTCGGTTGCGTTGCTGGGTTTGACCGTGGCCGTAAGCAGGTAAGAGTCGCCTTCCATCAGGAAAAAGCTGGTCTCGTTGAGCGATATCGAAGTGACTTCGATGAAAGTATCCTTTACGGTTATGGTGCAGCTGGCATTCTTGTCGCCGGCCGTTGCCGTGATAGAAGCCGCTCCAGTCTTGACGGCAGTCACGACTCCGTCTTTCACTGTAGCAACGGAAGGATTGTTGCTAGTCCATACCACGGCTTCAGTGGTGTTTTCCGGCTTTACGGTAGCTTTAAGCGTCACCGTTTCACCGACATCCAATGATACTTCTTTCTGACTGAGCGTGATGCTCGAAACGGGAATGATCTTGGCGGCTACGGTCACAGGGCAGGTGACCTTTGCCCCGCCGTCCTTGCTCGCGGCGGTGATGGTGGCGGTGCCAGGCTTGACGGCAGTCACCATTCCGTCTTCGACATTAGCTATACCTGCGTCCGACGTGCTCCAGATCACGGTCTTGTCCGTGGCGTTGTCGGGAGCGACGGTGGCGTTGAGCTTGAAGCTCTCGCCTTCGGTCATCGACAGCGACTCGGAGTTGAGCGTTAAGGATGACACCTTGATCTCTACCACCGGCTCTTCGCACGAGGTGACGGCGAGCACGCAAAGAAGTATGAAGCTGAGAATGGTAAGTCTTTTCATCGGAAAAATATTAAATCCAACTTATAAAGGTACTATAATTATTTAGAATCGTCAACCGCTGCGCCACAAAACAAAACCCCGGAGGCTTGCGGCTTCCGGGGTCTGCTGTAATATGCGGAAATGTTATTCCCTGATGGCTGCGATGCCGGGGAGGACCTTACCCTCGAGGTACTCGAGCATAGCTCCACCGCCGGTAGATACGTAGCTGACCTTGTCTGCATAGCCCATCTGGGTGACAGCTGCAACTGAGTCGCCGCCGCCGACGAGGGTGAACGCGCCGTTGTCGGTAGCCTCTTTGAGGGCCTGTGCTATGGCGTTGGTGCCGACTGCGAAGTTGGGCATCTCGAATACGCCTACAGGGCCGTTCCAGAGGATGGTCTTGGATGCCATGATGATGTCTTTGGCAACCTGGATTGACTCGGGAGCTGCGTCCATTCCTTCGAATCCGTCAGGAATGTTGTTGGAATCGCAGATGATGGTCTTGGCGTCGTTTGCAAAGGCGTCTGCAGCGACAACCTTGTCAGAGAGGCATACATTGACGCCTTTCTCCTTGGCCTTGGCGAGGATGTTGAGCGCTACTTCCTGCTGGTCGTCTTCGCACAGGGAGTTGCCGATCTTGCCGCCCTGGGCTTTCTTGAATGTATAGACCATACCGCCGCCGATGATCAGGTTGTCGACGAGGTCGAGAAGATGCTCGATGATGCCGATCTTCGAAGAAACCTTGGCGCCGCCGATGATGGCAGTGAGGGGACGTGCGGGATTGCCGAGAACTTTGTCGATAGCGGTGATCTCGCCTTCCATCACGTAGCCGAACATCTTGTCGTTCGGGAAGTATGATGCGATGAGGGCGGTAGAACCGTGTGCACGGTGTGCAGTTCCGAATGCGTCGTTGATGTAGCAGTCAGCGTAGCTTGCGAGAGTCTTGACGAACTCTTTCTGGCTGGCCTTGACGGCAGCTT
>JAGCFF010000081.1 GCA_017650285.1 Bacteroidales bacterium | reverse complement strand
TCGCCGTGGATGATGGCGGTTCCAGTATCCTGGCAGAAGGGGAGTTTACCCTTCGCCGCAACTTCGGCATTGCGCAGGAAAGTCAGGGCAACGTATTTGTCATTGTCGCTTGCCTCAGGGTCGGAGAGGATTGAAGCCACCTGCTGGTTGTGGGCACGACGGAGCAGGAAGTTGACATCCCGGAAGGCTGCATTGGCCAGCATTTCCAGGGCTTCGGGAGCCACTTTCAATATCTTATGTCCCTCGAACTCGCCGACAGACACGCCGTCCTTAGTCAGGCAGTAATATTCAGTGGTATCGGGACCAAGCTGAAACATAGGTGCATATTTGAATTCCATATATCTTAAGGTTTTAATTGTTTCCGTTGCTCATCAGATAGACCTTCATAAAGTCGTTCAGGTCTCCGTCCAGGACGCCCTGGGTGTCGGAAGTTTCATAGCCGGTGCGCAGGTCCTTGACCATCTTGTAAGGATGGAGGACATAACTGCGTATCTGGCTGCCCCACTCTATCTTCTTTTTCTGTCCCTCCAGCTCCGCCTGTTTCTCCTGACGCTTCTTGAGCTCAAGGTCGTACAGGTGTGACTTCAGTATCCTCAGCGCATTCTGACGGTTGTCGAGCTGGCTGCGGGTCTCGGTGTTCTCCACCACTATGCCTGTGGGAATATGCTTCACGCGGACTCCGGTCTCGACCTTGTTCACGTTCTGTCCGCCCGCGCCGCTGCTGCGGTAGGTGTCCCACTCCAGGTCGGAAGGGTTGATCTCTATCTGGATGGTATCGTCGACTAGCGGATAGACAAAGACGCTCGAGAATGTAGTCTGACGCTTGCCCTGGGCGTTGTAGGGAGATATGCGGACCAGACGGTGCACACCGTTCTCGGCTTTCAGATAGCCGTAGGCATATTCGCCTTCGAACTCTATGGTTACGGACTTGATGCCGGCCTCGTCGCCTTCAAGCAGGTCGCTGACTTCGATCTTATAGCCGTTCCGCTCGCCCCAGCGCATATACATACGCATCAGCATGGAACTCCAGTCATTGGCCTCAGTGCCGCCTGCTCCTGAATTGATCTTGAGGATGGCTCCGAGATTGTCACCTTCCGCGCTGAGCATATTGCGCATCTCAAGGCTTTCGACCTGCGAGAGGAGCTGGGTGTAAGCCGCATCGAGATCCTCGGCAGCATCCTCGCCGAACTCTGCCAGGGTGTTGCAGTCATCCATTAGGCTTACGGCCTTGTCGTAGCCGTCCACCCAGAATTTGATGGCGGAAATCTTCTTGACGATGACTTCTGCGGCCTTGGGATCGTTCCAGAAATCGGGGGCAAGGGTCAGCTCCTGCTGCTTTGACAGTTCACTGCGTTTGGCAGGTATGTCAAAGACACCTCCCCAACGTCTCTAACCGCTGTTTAATGTCTTTAATCTGTTCTGATGAAACCATATATCGTTTTCTATTTTATCGTCCTGCAAATCTCGTCGGCCTGGGCGTAGGTAAAACCCCTGGAAACCGCAAAGCGCATAAGCTTTGCCCTCCGTTCGGCCGGAGCAGCATCCTTGAGAGTCTGGGCCTTGGCCTTCATCAGCTTCGCAAGCCGCTCCATCTGCTGCTCGCCGTCGATCTCCCCCATCGCCTCGGCTATCGTGCCGTTGTCAAGGCCTTTCCGCTGCAGTGCATAGCGGATCTTCACCTCGCCCCAGCCCTTGAGTCTGCTCTTGTCCCGCACGAATGCGGCTGCATATCTGCTTTCGTCTATGAACCTCTCCTCGCAGAGCTTCCTGATCATAGCCTCTGCATCGACTGTATCGGACAGTGCCGATATCTTGGCGGCGATATCGCTCTTGCAGTACTCCCGACGGCTGCAGAGAGCCATCATACGGCTATAGATCTGCTCTTCGGTCATAGGAAGCTCCCTATCCTATCGTAGCACCGTTGTCCAGTCTCTCCTCGGGAGCCACGATACGCATCTTGCCGTCCGGCTGCTGAGCCATAAGGATCATTCCCTGGGAAACGATACCTTTGATCTTGCGAGGCTTGAGGTTGGCGAGGATGCATATCTGCTTGCCTACCATCTCTTCCGGAGTGTAGTACTGGGCTATGCCGCTGACCAGTTCACGGACATCGATGCCTGTGTCTATCTTGAGGTGAAGAAGCTTGTCGGTGTTGGGCACTTTCTCTGCCTCGAGGACAGTGGCAGTGCGGATATCCATCTTCTCGAAATCTTCGAAAACGCACTCAGCCTTGAGCGGTGCAGGAGCCGATACCTTCGCTGCTTCCTCGTGAGCGGCCTTGCTTGCCTGCAGTTTGGCTATCTGGGCGTCGATCTGTGCGTCTTCAATCTTGGCGAACATAAGCTGGGCCTCGGCAATCTGATGGCCGGAAGGCATTATCTCGGCTTTCCCGAGCTGGTCCCAGGACAGGGTGTCGAGGCAAAGCATCTGCTGCAGTTTGGCCGATGAGAACGGCAGGAAGGGCGAGAACGCTATGGCAAGGTTCGCGCAGATCTGCAGGGATGTATAGAGTATCGACGCCGTGCGGTCAAGGTCGGTCTTTGCGACCTTCCAGGGCTCTGTGTCGGAAATATACTTGTTGCCTATGCGGGCCAGGTTCATAGCCTCTTTCAGCGCCTCGCGGAACTTGTAGTGCTCGATGTAGTCCTCGATGGCCTCCCTGATCTGGGGAAGCTGTGCAAGGGTTTCTGCATCTACAGCTTCAGGCTTGGCGTTGGCCGGGACCTTGCCGCCGAAATATTTATGCGTAAGGACTACGGCACGGTTCACGAAGTTGCCGTAGATGGCAACCAGCTCGCTGTTGTTGCGGGTCTGGAAGTCCTTCCAGGTGAAATCGTTGTCCTTGGTCTCAGGAGCGTTGGCTGTCAGCACATAGCGGAGCACATCCTGCATTCCGGGGAAATCCTCGAGATATTCGTTGAGCCATACCGCCCAGTTGCGGGAGGTGGAAATCTTGTCTCCTTCGAGATTGAGGAACTCGTTGGCCGGCACGTTGTCGGGCAGGATGAAATCGCCATAAGCCTTGAGCATCGACGGGAACACGATGCAGTGGAACACGATGTTGTCCTTGCCGATGAAATGGACCAGCTTGGTGTCTTCGCTCTTCCACCATTTCTCCCAGCTGTCGGGCAACAGTTCCTTGGTGTTGGAAATATAGCCGATGGGAGCGTCGAACCAAACGTATAGCACTTTGCCTTCTGCTCCTTCCACGGGAACCGGAACGCCCCAGTCGAGGTCGCGGCTCACCGCACGCGGAAGCAGGCCGCCGTCAAGCCAGCTCTTGCACTGTCCGTAGACATTGGTCTTCCACTCCTTGTGGTCCTCGAGTATCCATTTGCGGAGCCAGGCCTCGTCGCGGTCAAGGGGCAGATACCAGTGTTTGGTCTTGCGCTTCACCAGAGGCGAGCCGCTGATGGCTGAATGCGGGTTGATGAGCTCCTCGGGACTGAGGGTGCTTCCGCATTTCTCGCACTGGTCGCCATAGGCTCCTTCATTGCCGCATTTGGGGCAGGTGCCTACGATGTAGCGGTCGGCCAGGAAAGTCTTGGCCTCCTCGTCGTAATACTGCTCGCTCTCCTTCTCGATGAACTTGCCTTCGTCGTAGAGCTTGCGGAAGAACTCGGAAGCGGTTTCGTGGTGTATTTTGCTTGAAGTGCGTGAATATATGTCGAAGTCGATGCCGAAGTCGGCGAAGGACTTCTTGATGATGCCGTGGTACTTGTCGACTATGTCCTGCGGAGTGCAGCCCTGCTGGCGTGCCTTGATGGTGATAGGAACGCCGTGCTCGTCTGAACCGCACACGAAAAGGACCTCACGGCCGCGCATTCGCTGATACCTCACGTATATGTCTGCAGGAACATAGACTCCTGCCAGGTGTCCGATATGTACAGGGCCGTTTGCATACGGCAGCGCGCTTGTCACGAGTATCCTCTTGTAATCGCTCATAGTTCAGTTTCTATTATTGGTTTGAAGTGTGCAAATGTAGTAAATTACAACCTATTCAATTCTTTGGTAAGACTATTTTTCACAGTATTGAGGGCGGCGAGCAGACGCATTTTCTCCTTGCAGGATTCTCCGTCCCCGCTCTTGAAGGCCGCATCGACCTCCTTGACGGTCGCGGCGCAGAGACGGTCGATAACCTTGATGCGGTAAGCTATGACGGCCCGGGGGACATTCTTGCCGAGCATCTGCTCTTCCGGGGTCAGGGAATCGCGGTAGACCTTGACAGTTATGGGGTAGTTGTCGCAGATGACATCCATCATCGTTGCGCTGATGTCCTGGTCGGGGTGGGTGGAGAAGAAACGGATGATCTTTCCCTGGGCCACCTCACAGTCTTCCGCCTCTTCGTGAGGCCTTGAGAAGTACTCGTCGTAAATCTTCCTGTATACCGGATTCTCGAACTGCAGGTCGTCCTCTTCGAGGGACCTGCGGATATATTCGGCCACGGTGGGAACTTCGGCCGGCTTGGCTTTTCCGCCATACAGCAGGCTGTCGTCGGTATGGAGGGGATATTCTCCGAACTTGAGAAGATAGTAGACTATCTCCTTCTCGTTGACCGCCAGGTAGGCGTCTGTCAGAGGCTTGGGTGCGCTTTCCGTACTCACGGAGGCTGCATTTTCCTCGAATCCGGCCGGCAGCGGTTCATAATCTCCCGGAGGAGGTGTCGAAAGGCCAGACTGCATCACGCGGTTGCGCGCCTGTTCCTGCGAGTTCCTTCTCGAGCGCAGCTGCCTGATTTTCTGGAAAACGGCATCTTCCTTTATGTCGAAACGGGAAGCCACCTGGCCGACGTAGACGTTGCGTTCGATCTGGTCGGGAATCATCGACACAGACTCTATGATGTCGTTGATGAGCTGAGCCTTTCGTATGGGGTTGTTGTCGATCTCTTCCAGAAGGAGGTTGGTCTTGAAAGTGATGAAGTCGCACTTGTTGGATGCGATGAATTCTTCTATTTCTTCACGGCTGTGAGCCTTGGCGAAGGAATCGGGGTCATCCTCGGGGGGCAGCAGCACCACTTCGACCTTCATCCCCTGCTGGAGGATCATGTCGATTCCCCTGATGGAGGCCTTTATGCCTGCGGCATCGCCGTCGTAGATGACTATTATCTTGTCGGTGAAACGTTTTATCAGGGAAATCTGGCCTACCGTGAGCGAGGTTCCGGATGATGCGACCACATTCTCTATGCCTGCCTGATGCATCGAAATGACATCGGTATAGCCTTCCACAAGCAGGCAGCAGTCCTTGTTGGCGATCGCCGTCTTGGCGAAGTAGATGCCGTAGAGAGAACGGTTCTTGACATAGACCTCCGTCTCCGGCGAGTTTATATATTTGGCCTTGCTCTTGTCGCTGGTGAGGATACGGCCTCCGAATGCGATGACACGGCCGCTCAGGGAGTGTATCGGAAACATCACGCGGTCGTAGAAGCGGTCGCTCAGGGAGCCGTCGTCACGCCTGATGACCAGTCCGCTGTCGACGAGGTATTCTTCCTTGTAGCCCTCCTCCTTCGCGGTGGCGGCAAATGACTTTCCTCCTGCAGGGGCGAAGCCCAGGCCGAACTTGCGGATGGTCTCGTCGGTGAACTTGCGCTCCTTGAAGTAGCTCAGGCCAACGAGATGGGTGCGTGCAGGATCCCACAGCAGCTGCTGGTAGTATTTCTGGGCATACTCGTTGACGATGAGCAGGCTTTCGCCTTTCAGGCGGGCTGCAATCTCCTCGGGAGTCTGCTCTTTCTCGACCACTTCGATGCCATATTTCTTTGCCAGATATTTCAGGGCCTCGGGGTATGAGAGCTTCTCGTGCTCCATAATGAAGGACACGGCCGTTCCGGCCTTGCCGCAGGCGAAACACTTGAAGATCTGCTTGGTCGAAGAGACGCTGAGCGAAGGGTTTTTGTCCTGGTGGAACGGGCACAGGCCCAGATAGTTCGCACCTCGCCTCTTGAGAGAGACGAAATCCCCTATCACCTCTTCGATGCGCGTGGCATCCAGAATCCGGTCTACCGTAGCCCTGTCAATCATAGCGTCCAGGTATTGATGATCCGGAGCTCCTCTTCGGTATAGAGGAGATGATTTATGAAGTTGTCGACAGCGTCGCCCCAGGGCAGTATGTCCTTGAATATTACTGACAGGATCAGGAACAGCAGCAATGCTGCCAGCACTATCAGCAGGATGGCCCACCATTTCAGCTTGCGCCGGGGTTTTTCGGCCGGAGCTTCTACAACCGGCGCGGGTTCTGCCACAGGCTGAGGCTCAGGGACCGGTTCGGTCTCCGGCTCGGGTATAGGTTCCTTCTCCGGCGATTCTTCCGGCTCCGCTTCCTCCTCCATCGGCTGGCTGGACCTGATGGTCACGGGCTCCAGCCCCATAGCCTCGGGAAATATGTCCAGATCGTCTGAAGCGACGAAGAAGTAGTCGTTCTGCGCCGTGGCGCGCATAGTTCCAAGAGACGCAAGCTCGACGCTCTTTGTCCTGTCAAGTTCTTCGCGGAACCTGGCGGTGAAATCTGCGAGCCACAGGGCCGCATCCTGTCCTTCCGGAAGGAACTTTGCCAGACGGCTGGTGAAAAGTTCGGCATCGCCCTGCTCCGAAGAGCGGAACGACAGCTTCTTGTATGGAGGATTGATGGTGCGGCCCCGGTCAGAGAATGACGCGGGCATAAGCCTCGTGATGAAACTGCCCAGGCCGGGAACGGTCACTGTATCGTTCTCCAGCAGCAGCTCCCTCAGGCAGGAGGCGAATATTTCCACGTCAGTCATAGCTGGCCGTTCCTGTTTTTATTTCTTTAACTTCTTGCCTCCCAGGATTTCCAAAATCTTGTTGGCCACATCGCTGTTTTCGAGGAAGCACTGGAAATTCTTCGACTGGGGACCATATGCATAGATAGGCACAGTGATCGCCGTGTGGCCGGTAGATGCAAAGGCAGTGCGGATGAAGCCTTTCTCAGGATCGCCGCCGCGGAGAGCGACACCGCCGGTCTCGTGGTCTGCACTGATAAGCACCAGGGTATGGCCGTCTTTCTCGGCGAAGCGGATGGCTTCCTCTATGGCTTTGTCAAAATCCAGCATCTCACGGACGAAGCCGTAGGTGTTGTTGCTGTGCTCCTCCTTGTCGATGCGTGCGCCTTCGACCATCAGGAAGAAACCTTTCTTGCTCTGTTTTGACAGATATTCGATAGCCTTGCGGGTTGTTGCGGGCAGATAGTCTCCACGCTCGGCAAGAGCCACGCTGGGGGGAAGATACATTACCGGCGAAGCGGTTCCGTCGACTTCATTGAGGCTGCCGACCATATTGTAGCGCTTCTCAATGGCATTCCTGGTAGCCTCAGGACGCTGCGCGAAAACTCCGGTAGAACCTGCAGACACGAAATCAAGGCAGGCAGAGGGCAGATCGGCCCAGATTTCATCGGTTTTGTTGCGGGAATCCTGGTGTGCAAAGAATGAAGCAGGGGTTGCTCCGTTAAGGTCGTCGGTAGAAACGACTCCGCAGGCATAGCCCAGAGGAGAGAGCATTTCGGGTATATTGGGTATAGCATTCTTGCCGGGATCCATTCCGACGAAGCCGTTGGTGGTTTTCTTACCGGTCGCATAAGCAGTTCCGGAAGCGGCAGAGTCTGTAGTGAAATTGTCGTCGCTCTGGGTGCGCACAAAACCGAATGTATGCAGGTTGGTGAGGGTCAGCTCGCCTCCGTTCGCATACATACCTGCATTGACGGCAGCCAGGCCCATACCGTCACCGATAAGAAGGATGACATTGCGGACTTTGGCATTCTTTCCGTCGACGCGGAAGTCAGGGGTGTATGTACTCTGTTTTGTGACAGTGGTTTCTCCGACATATCCGGTGAATTCGGTCTTTTCAACTGTCTGTGCAAAAACGGGGGCCATGATGGCCAGCATAGCGATGGCGCAAAGAATCTTTTTCATTGTTGCGGGAGTATTATGAATCAAACAAAATTAATCAATTTTTCTGCCGCCACAAAAGATTATATTTGTACTGCAAAAACTGAAATGATATGCTGAAAATCGGAGACAGGATGCCGGATTTCGAGGTCGTGGACCAGGACGGCAACACAGTAAGGTCGCAGGACCTCATCGGCAACGGCCGCAAGACCATAATATACTTCTATCCCAAGGACAATACCTCAGGCTGCACCGCAGAAGCCTGCAGTTTCCGCGACAACTATGCCGCACTGGCCGCCGCCGGCTACAACGTCATCGGAGTCAGCAAGGATTCAGCAAAGTCCCACACAGGTTTCCGTGCGAAATACGAACTGCCGTTCAGGCTGCTTTCGGACACTTCGACAGCTATGCTCCAGAGTTTCGGAGCGTGGGGAGAAAAGAAAATGTACGGCAAGACTGTCCTCGGGACGCTTCGCCGTACATTCATCTTCTCTGAAGACGGCATACTGGAGCGCCTCATAGAGAAGGTCGACACCAAGAACGCCGCCGGACAGATCCTGGAAGGATAGTTTATCTCGAACCGCCGCCGTGGCCTCCTCCGAAGCCGCCGCCACCGCCGCCGAAGGATATCGACCCCCCGCCGCCGGAAGAACGTCTTGCAGCCGCGGCCTTTGCCGCACGCTGGGCCTGACGCTCCATCGCAGAAGACATCATAGCCGAAGAAGAACGGTTCAGGCTGCGCAGGACATAGTATGTCGTCGTCGTGTCGAACATATTCGTCTGGCGGACATATTCTTCCATAACCTGCGGATACAGCTTTTCGAAATTGCGGGACACCTGCTCCGCTACACCGAGCGCGGCAGCCATCACCATATATTGCTTCCACAGTCCGACTTCAGGAGCCTCGCGCTCTGAAGCAAGGGTGAAATCATTGAGGAAATTCTTGAACTCCACGGCGTGGCAACGCTCCTCGGGCGACGCCTCTTTCCATATGGCGGTGCCGGACCGTTTCGCGGCAAGAGGCCAGCCAGTCACGGCCTTGTCGTTCTTGTAGGACCACGACTTGAATTCGTTCGCTTCAAGGAGAAGGTTTTCTCCTGCCGCAGCACGGGCTGCACAGTATATCGTATTCTCCATCGTATCTTCCGATTCAGCCTCGCTGGCTTCCTTGACGAAACGCAGGTTCACACGGTCCTTCTTACCGGGATCCTTTTCCACGGCAATAATACCGTCCTGGATCCACTTCAGGAAATAGGCGCTCACCAGATTGGAGAACATCTTGTTCTTGTCGGGCTTGAGCAGGTCTCCGCTCAGCAGCAGACTGTACAAAGCAGTCGGACTGCCGCCTAGGGGAACATCCCTCCACCAGCCGTCAATCTTGTCCTTTCCGAAAACCTTCTTGTCATAGTGGCGTCCCGTCACCTTGCGATATATCCTCCTTATGATGGCGAACACAAGCCAGCCCAAGAGGAGCAGCGGTATGATCGCGAACAGGGCCAGGAGGATGATTCCGAGTATCTTGTCGCCTCTCGACAGAGTCTCGTCGTCATAGTCGCTGCCTTCCATGGCCTCCTCCCTGAGCTGTGCAAAAGTGCCGTCACCCTGCACGGCCGGAGAGAACATCCCCTTGTCAAAACCCACCAGCGCCGAAAAGAAACTGCTGCGGCGGAAAGGCTCGGTCGACTCGAAATAGATCGTACCGTCTTCCAGCCGGGAGTCTCCGATCATTCCGAAGCCCCAGAAACGGACGTTGCAGGAATTCTGGTCTTCCCAGTACCAGGCATCTTTCCCGGTCTCGTTGACGATCCTGATGGAAGCGTGCTGCGGCCTGACCGACCATTCGTCGTTGAGGAAATGCCAGTGGAAGCCGTCATACTCGTCATACGACTGCACCAGATTGTCGATCGTATAGGATATGGTGTAGATATGGTCCCCATACTCGCCCTGACCCCAGCAGAGCTCGATGTCACCTCCCCTCTTCTCGACTATTCCGCAGCGCCGGGTCTTGGCTGCGAGGGAGCGGTTGGAATTCCATTTGCGGCCGTCGTTCTCATATTCGACACCGTTCTCGAACACGCGGAAATCGTGGATGTAGCTTTTCCCCAGGTTGTCTATCGGAATATACCACTCCGTGCCTTCGACCACGTTGACGTCCCATTTCTGCACGACCCGGGCGCTGCCGTCTGAAAACAGGCTGACGACAGTCTCGATGTCCCTGATTTCCTGCGCATACGACGGAAGAGCCAGGGCGCAAGTCAGGGACAGGGCCAGAAAGAGGGCTGTAGCTTTTCGCATACTATTTCTTCTCGGGGAAAACGTCGGGAATGTCTGCTTTTGACTTATCTTCCTCAAGGTATTGCTTGGGTGCAAAACCGAGCATCCTCGCTACTACGCTGCCAGGGAACATACGGGTCTGCATATTGAACTTGGTGACAGCATCGTTGAATGTCATACGCGACAGACGTACCTGGTCCTCGTTCTTGCTGTATTCTTCCTGCGCATTGGCATAGAGCTGCATAGACTTGAGTTCGGGATAGCGCTCGACAACGACATTGAAATTCCTCATTGCTTCGCCCAGTATCGCCTCGTTCTCATTGATCTGTTCGGGAGTGGGGTTGGCGGTCTGCACTGGCCTTCTGGCTTCGATGGCGTCGATGATTGTCTTCGACTCTACGTCCTTGGCATATTCGCGGGCAGCGTTGATCATCGTCCTCAACGAATCGAAACGGGTCATCTGCTGTACGTTGATCTGCTTGAGGGCATTGTTGGCGAACTCATCGAGCTTGACGAGCTTGTTCTGAACGGAAATCACCCAGAGTACGAGAAGTACTACGATGGCGATGATAATGATTGTTACCATAGTCTTTGTCATTTATTGTTAAACAAAAATAACAATTTCCTTGTAGATATGGTGCCCGGGGCACAAAAAAGCAGCTGAGATGACTCATTGTCCGGCCGATGGCCGAGGGGTTCCGGGGGCCGTGCCCCCGTAGAGGCTGTGCCCAAACGGGCACAAAAAAGCAGCTGAGATGACTCAGCTGCTTTTTTAGTGCCCGGAACAGGGCTCGAACCTGCACAGACTATTCGTCCACTAGTCCCTGAAACTAGCGCGTCTACCAATTCCGCCATCCGGGCTCAGGGCTGGGTGCAAATGTAATACAATTTTTCTTAAATTTGCTATTCCACCTGTTAAACTGAAGCACTTTATGAAACGTATCTTTTCTATTATGACCGTTATGCTGGCCGCCTGCATACTCTGCTACGGCCAGGACACGCCCTTTTTCAACACAGACGTCAACCAGATAAACCGCGCTGACATCGGCACCACGATGCAGTTCGAAAACCTGCAGACCATCTCTCTCGAAGGTATGTGGAGGTTCGACTTCGTGGAAAACTACGACCAGCGTCCCGTTGATTTCTACAAGACAGATTTCAATGACAAAGGCTGGGATGCGATGCCTGTTCCCGGAATCTGGGAGCTCAACGGCTTTGGAGACCCGGTCTACACCAATACCGGATATGCCTGGAAGAGTTTCTTCAGGACCAATCCCCCGGATATTCCGACCGAGCACAATCATACCGGCTCATACAGGAAAGAAATCAACATACCCGCCGGATGGCTTGAAAGCGGCCAGCGTGTTTTCGCGCATTTCGGCTCAGTGACCTCGTGCATCACCCTCTACATCAACGGAAAGTTCGTGGGTTACAGTGAAGACAGCAAGATGGACACCGAGTTCGACATCACCGATTTCCTGAAAGCAGGTGACAACCTGTTCGCCTTCCAGGTGCTGCGCTGGTGTGACGGCACATACCTCGAGGACCAGGACTTCTGGAGACTTACAGGTGTGGCGAGGGAATGCTACATCTACAAACGTCCGGAAGCAAGGGTACGCACTATAGAGGTGACCCCCGTGCTGGCCAACAATTATACCAACGGCAGCCTGAACATCCGCGGAGCTGCGACCAAAGGCGTAAGCGGCATTTCACTGGAACTCTTCGATGCTGACGGCAAGAAAGTTGCCTCAGGTGCCGCAACTCTCCAGAACTTCTCAGGCACAGACAACACCGACTTCAGGGCTACGACAGCCCGCAGCGGCGAAAGCGCTTTCACAGCAACCGTCAAGGCCGGCAAGGTCAATCTCTGGAGCGCCGAGAGTCCTTACCTGTACAAGCTGAAGGTGACAACCACAGGCAACAACGGTTCTAAAGAGGTCAGCTACGTCAACGTGGGCTTCAGGGAGGTCATCATCCGCAACGCCCAGCTTCTGGTCAACGGCAAGCCCGTGCTCATCAAGGGTACCGACCGTCACGAGATCAGCGCCAAGGGCGGATATGTGCTCAGCGAAGAAGAGATGCTCCGCGACATCCAGATTTTCAAGGAGCTCAACATCAACGCTGTCCGCACCAGCCACTATCCCAACGACCCCAGGTGGTATGATATGTGCGACAAATACGGCATCTACGTCGTTGACGAAGGCAACATCGAATCACACGGTATCGGTTACGGCCCCAGGACACTGGCCAAGAACCCGATCTTCAAGACTGCCCACCTCGAGCGCGACAGCCGTATGGTAAGGCGCGACTTCAACCATCCTTCAGTAATAATATGGAGTATGGGCAACGAGGCCGGCGACGGCGACAACTTCCAGGCCTGCTATGACTGGATCAAGGCCTACGATCCTTCCCGTCCTGTGCATTACGAGCGCGCCCTCGACTTCAGCAATCCCGACAACACTGTCCGCAGCGACATCTTCTGTCCTATGTATATGTCTCCCGAGGACTGCGAGAAATATCTCCAGGGCGGTCACAGGCTCCCTCTCATCCAGTGCGAATATGCCCACGCGATGGGCAACTCAGTCGGCAACTTCAAGGAGTACTGGGACCTCGTCCGCAAATATCCGAACTACCAGGGCGGATTCATCTGGGACTTCGTCAACCAGTCCCTCGCCGAATATGACGAGAACGGCAATATGCGCTACACGATGGCCGGCAGCTACAACAACTACGACCCGAACGGCGACCGCAACTTCAACAGCAACGGTTTCGTGACCGGCAACCGCGACTTTGCAGAGCCCGCCTACGAAATCCGCTACCAGTACCGCAACATCCTGACAACTCCCGTTGACCTCAACAAGGGTACCATCAGGGTCTACAACGAAAACTTCTTCATCGACCTGTCAAGATATCGCCTTGTATGGAAGCTCACCGCCGACAACAGGACAGTTGCAGAAGGCGTGGTCAGCGACATAAAGACCGCTCCCCAGACGAGTGCAATAGTGACCCTTCCCTACACTGCAGCTCTTGCCAAAGCGGCCGGTGCCTCAGAGATCCTGCTTGATGTGGAATACCAGCTCAAAGAAGCTGACGGCCTGCTTGACGCAGGATCGGCCGTGGCTTATGACCAGATGACGGTCAAGGCTTTCGATGCAGCTTCAGCCTTTGCCCGGAACGCCAAGGCCGTATCTGGAGAGACTCTGACCCTCGGAGAGGATTTCAACTACTATTTCGCCACGACTCCTTTCTTCAAAGCCGACTTCAACAAGAGGACCGGCTACCTGGAGAGACTGACATACAAAGGCGTCGACTTGCTCGCCGACCCGCTGGAGCCCAACTTCTACCGTCCTGCCACCGACAACGACAAGGGAGCCAACCTCCACACCAGATACGCATTCTGGAAGGATCCTGTCATCAGGCTCGACAAGGTTGAAACTGCTATGGAAGACGGATGCGCAGTCATCACCGCTTCCTACAGGATGCTCAAGGACCAGGCTCGTGATGCCGAGCAAGTGGCTTCACTTACCCTCACGTACAAGGTCAACGCCGACGGCGAGATCATCGTCAACGAGAAGATGACTCCGGCCGAAGGAGCCAGCCAGAGCGACATGTTCCGCTTCGGAATGAAATTCGCGATGCCGCACCGCTTTGCAAATGTCGACTACTACGGCCTCGGCCCGTGGGAGAACTACAATGACCGTTCTTCAGGCGCCCTCGTGGGCAGCTACAAGGCCAAAGTGGCTGATATGTACAGCTTCGGCTATGTAAGGCCCGGCGAAAGCGGCACCCGCACCGGACTGCGCAGCTGGAAGGTTGTGGACAACACCGGCTTCGGTCTTGAACTCACCGCTCCGACCCTGTTCAACGCCTCGGCTATCAACTACCGTATGAGCGACCTGGACATCACCGAGAAAGATTTCAAATGGCACACCGGCGACCTCGTGGCACGTCCCGAGACCTATGTCAACGTCGACCTCAAACAGATGGGAGTAGGCGGCATCAACTCTTGGGGAACACTTCCGCTGGAGCCCTACAGAGTTCCTTTCGCAGAATATGATTTCACTTTCGCGATAAGAATTATGAAATAAAAATTTGGTCTAACGATAAAAATAATTACA
Organism: Bacteroidales bacterium; assembly: GCA_017650285.1. GTDB lineage: Bacteria > Bacteroidota > Bacteroidia > Bacteroidales > UBA932 > Equibacterium. The sequence continues at coordinate 2,071 of JAGCFF010000081.1, read as the reverse complement.
TTTGCAGTCCCGAAAGGGAAAATTCCTCTTTAGCTCAGTTGGTTAGAGCACCTGACTGTTAATCAGGGGGTCCTGGGTTCAAGTCCCCGAAGAGGAGCGCAAACGGACAAGTCAAATGGCTTGTCCGTTTTGTTTTTATGACAATCAATTATTTTTGCCTCCGATTTCTAAAATACACCAGTATGCTTAACAAGTTTTTCATCCGTTTTATGGCTGTTTTGGCCGTAACCTTCTCAGTAGCCCTTGTTTCATGCGACAAAACTCCCGATCCAGAAGATTTGGGAACATCATTGACTCCAGCCAATAGTCATATCATCTCATCTTCAGGAACCTACAACTTCCAAACCGTCAAGGGTAACTCCTCTGACCCGGTTGGTGCTGTTGCATCAGCCGAAGTCCTTTGGGAGACCTTCGGTACCGCAGAAACCCCTGCAAAGGGCGCGATAATCGCTGAAACTGAATATATCGCAAAAGATGGCGTCATCCGTTTCAAGACTCCGTCTTCGCTGAAAGACGGCAATGCCCTCATCGCTGCCAAGGACGCCGCCGGCAATATTCTCTGGTCTTGGCACATCTGGGTGTGCAAGGACTGGGATCCCGAGAAAACGGCACAAACCTATTATAACAATGCGGGAATAATGATGGACCGCAACCTCGGTGCGACAACTGCCACGCCCGGTGCTGTCACGTCACTTGGCCTGCTGTACCAGTGGGGCCGCAAGGATCCTTTCCTCGGTGCAAGCAGCATCACCGAAAAAGTATTGGCATCGTCCACCCTGCAGTGGCCTGAGGCCGTAGCGTCAACCGCAGAGACCGGCACGATTGCCTATGCCATATCACATCCGACCACTTTCATTTATTCAAAGGAAGCGAATTATGACTGGTACTATACCGGCAAGTTCGAAACGGACAACACCCGCTGGCAGACAGAAAAAACCATTTATGATCCCTGCCCCGCAGGATGGGTTCTTCCTACCGGTCCGACCCCTGAAGATGCCGGTTTCTGGTACACTACATATAGAAGGTATAATATGTCATACGATATGGACGTCGAGCATCGTGGAATGAACTTCACAAAGGTATTCAGCGATGCCGACCCCGTGTGGTATCCTCTTGCCGGTTTCCGTGCTGACGATGACGGACAGCTGTGGGCAGTAGGGAAAAACAGCGGTTTCTGGACATCGACTCCCGATCTGGACGAAGATGACCCTCAAGCCAAAGTGATGGCCTTCGGACTGGACCTCAATGCTTTCAGCGCCACCGAAGTGGCAACATTCACTGCCACGGACTATTGCCGTGCCGTTGGATTCTCCGTACGTTGTATAGCCGAGAAATCAGCAAAATAGCATCCAACCAACGTCAGGTAATTATTTTTACCTATCTTTGTAAAGAACACCCGAACGGGGCCGACTGCTGCAACATTCATCGACCCCGGGGTCGAGGTTATCTAATAATGATAATCACGATCCTGATAAATAATAGTTTTATCATGGTAATAATTAAAAGGAGGTTTCGGGTACCTTCCCAAAAGGGGTCGGCTTGCCGGCCTCCTTTTGTTTTGCAACTATTATTTCTTTTCGGGTGTATGATTGGTTTCTGGTCAATAGCTGACGGAATCCGGGACACCATAGACCACTTCCATACCCAGAGGAGGGTTATAGCTGTTCATTGCACCGCCCTCTACGTTGAAAGAGTGCAGGTTGCCCTTGGTGTATCCCTGCCCGACGCCGTTCACTAACACTACATATTTGTGCAAAGACACTCTGTACGCTTTGTTTACCGTGTCATATCCGTTACTATAGTTATCTGCGGCATTGTTGTTCGTGACAGTTGGTTCATAGAACCACGCCGGAACCCTTTGTGCCTTGATTGTCATATTTGTGCTGCTTCCGTCTGCATCCAGTCTGTATGAACTGCCCGCACCCGAAGATCCGCTTTTGGCAATGATCTTGACAGGAACCGTCGCCACGCTGCCATTGATCTTGACTGCGCAATATACTTTCAGGTAGGCATGGCCTACTGCGGTGTAGTGCACCTCTGTCGACCCTACGGCATAATGATGGTCCACCGG
>JAGCFF010000080.1 GCA_017650285.1 Bacteroidales bacterium | reverse complement strand
TTCCAGAACTGTGCGACCCTGGGGTCGAGGGGATCTGAAGTGTCAAGGCCGCCGATATGCTTCGGAGCCGCGAAGTTCAGCGACAGGAACACCTTCAGTCCGTAAGGGCGGAAGATGTCGGCCAGAACCTTCACCTTCTGAAGATACTCGGGAGTCAGGATCTGGGCATTGGCGTTGACGTTGTTGATGGCTGTGGCATTGATGCCGACCGATGCGTTGGCACGTGCATACTCCTCGTAAACCGGAGACACCTTGTCGGGAAGCTCTTCCCAGTTCCAGAGCGAGCGTCCTGCATATCCGCGCTCTACTGAGCGGTTCAGGTTGTCCCAGTGGTTGAAGGCACGGTACTCATAGGCAGGAACCTCGGTGATGGTCTTGCTGCCTTTGGGCAGGGCGTCCGTCTGCTGAAGGCGCAGCAGGCCGTACACACCGTAGAGGGTGCCAATAGCCGTGTTGGCCTCGACGCTGACCTTGCCGCTTGAGAACACGAGCCGGTAGCCGTCGCGTCCGAGCTGGGCGTCCTGGCTGCCGAGGACTTTGATTTCAACGGCTTCCTTGCCCTTCCAGAACCTGTCGATCTCGTTCTGAGCGATGGCTTCGGTGGTGTAGCTGGCGGGAGTAGCATTGCTGACCTGCTCAAGATTGTGGAACCACAGGTCGTGTCCGTCGGTATCGGCGGGTTTCTCAACCTTGCAGCCTGAAACTGCAAGGATGAGAGCCGATATGAGAACGAATGTCTTGAAAACTTTCATAAACGTTATTCTTTGCCGGCCATACGTTTGTATGTGCCGAGTCTCCATTGTGCAAACTGCTGGGTACGGTCGAAGAGCTCCTGAGCCTGCTCAGGGAAGGTCTTCTGGAGTGATGCGAAACGAACCTCACCCTTGAGGAAGTCCTGGAAGAGGCTCCAGTCGGGTTCCTTGCTGTCGAGTGAGAACGGGTTCTTGCCCTGCTCCTCGAGAGCCGGGTTGTAGCGGTACAGATGCCAGTAACCGCACTCGACGGCACGTTTCTCCTCGAGCTGGCTGTGGCCCATACCGGCCTTGAGACCGTGGTTGATGCAAGGTGCGTAGGCGATGATCAGTGACGGGCCGTCATAAGCCTCAGCTTCCTTGATGGCATTGAGGAACTGAGCCTGTGAAGCACCCATCGCTACCTGGGCTACATATACGTAACCGTAGCTGATGGCCATCATTCCGAGGTCTTTCTTGCGAACCCTCTTTCCTGAAGTGGCGAACTTGGCTACGGCGCCGGCAGGTGTAGACTTGGATGACTGACCGCCGGTGTTCGAGTAAACCTCGGTATCGAGCACGAGGACGTTGACGTTCTTGCCTGATGCAAGCACGTGGTCGAGTCCGCCGTATCCGATGTCATAACCCCAGCCGTCACCGCCGAAGATCCACTGGCTGCGGGCAGGGATGAAGTTCTCGAGTTCGAGCAGCTGCTTGCAGGTGTCGCAGCCGCATTCCTTCATAAGGGGAACGAGCTTGTCGCAAACCTCGCGGGTGACAGCGGCGTCGTTGCGGTTCTCAAGCCACTGGGTGTAGAGAGCCTTGATCTCTGATGAGCACTTCGGGCATTCCAGACCCTTGGTCATCAGGTCGGCGACTGTTGCGCGTACGCGGTCTGAACCGAGCTTCATACCGAGACCGAACTCGGCGTTGTCCTCGAACAGTGAGTTGTCCCAGGCCGGGCCGTGTCCTGCAGCGTTGGTGCAGTAAGGTGATGCCGGGAACGATGCTCCGTAGATTGAAGAGCAGCCGGTAGCGTTGGAAATCATCATATGGTCGCCGAAGAGCTGGGTGATGGCCTTGATGTAAGGAGTCTCACCGCAACCTGCGCAGGCTCCTGAGAACTCGAAGAGCGGCTGGCTGAACTGTGAGTTCTTGACATTCTGCATCTTGTTTGCAACGGTGTCCTTGTAGCCGACCTTGGCGTGCAGGTAGTCGTAGTTGGCCTGCTCGCTTTCCTGTGAATCCATAGACTGCATGCTGAGGGCCTTGTTGCCTTTCATGCCGGGACATACGTCAACGCAGTTGCCGCAGCCTGTACAGTCGTAAGGGCTTACCTGGATGGTGAACTTGTAGTCCTTGAAGGTGGCGTTGCCCTGAACCTTCTTGATGCCTGCAGGTGCTGCGGCGGCCTCTTCCTCGGTCATAAGGAACGGACGGATGGCAGCGTGAGGGCAGATGAAGGCGCACTGGTTGCACTGGATACAGTTGGCGGGATCCCAGGCGGGAACGGTGACGGCGATGCCGCGCTTCTCATAAGCGGCGGTTCCGGCAGGAATGGTACCGTCCACGAGGTCTTCGGGAGCGAAGACGCTGACGGGAAGGTCGTTTCCGCACTGTGCATTGACGATGTCAGCCACGTTGCGGATCCACTCGGGAGCCAGACGGTTGAAATTCGGGTTGACGAATTTGCCGGTGAGGTTCTTCCACTCGGCGGGAACCTCGACCTCGATGTATTCGGCGCCGCGGTCGACAGCCGCATAGTTCATCTTGACGACGTTCTCGCCTTTCTTGCCGTATGACTTGTCGATGGCTTTCTTCATATAGCCGACAGCCTCCTCGTAGGGGATGATGCCGGTGATCTTGAAGAATGCCGACTGGAGAATGGTATTGGTACGGCCGCCGAGTCCGATTTCGCTGGCGATCTTGGTAGCGTTGATGATGTAGAACTTGAGTTCCTTCTGGGCGATTTCCTTCTTCACGAAGTCGGGGATCCTCTTGAAGGTCTCCTCTACGCTCCACATACTGTTGAGCAGCAGGGTGCCGCCCTTCTTGATGCCGCGAAGCACATCATACTTCGACAGATAAGAAGGAACGTGGCAGGCCACGAAGTCGGGAGTGGTCACGAGGTACGGAGCCCTGATCGGGGTGTCCCCGAAACGCAGGTGGCTGCAGGTATATCCGCCTGACTTCTTCGAGTCATAGTCGAAATAGCCCTGGCAGTATTTGGGAGTGTGGTCACCGATGATCTTGATGGTGTTCTTGTTGGCGCCGACGGTACCGTCAGAGCCGAGACCGAAGAACTTGCACTCGTAGGTGCCTTCCTTGGCGAGGGAGATCTCCTCCTTCTGGGGAAGTGACTTGAAGGTCACGTCGTCCACGATACCGATGGTGAAGTCGTTCTTGGGCTCCTTGCGCTCGAGGTTCTCGAATACCGAGATGATCTGGGCGGGAGTGGTGTCCTTAGAAGACAGACCGTAGCGGCCGCCGACGATGGTGACGTCGCTGCGTCCGTAGAGAACTGACTTGACGTCAAGCAGCAGAGGCTCGCCGTTGGCGCCGGGCTCCTTGGTGCGGTCGAGGACTGCGATGTGCTTTGCAGTCTTCGGAAGGGCACGCAGGAAATACTTGGCTGAGAACGGACGGTAGAGGTGAACGCTCACGAGACCGCACTTCTTGCCTTTTGCCTGGAGGTAGTCGATGGTTTCCTTGATGGTCTCGCATACCGAGCCGATAGCGATGATGACGTTCTCTGCCTTGGGATCGCCGTAGTAATCGAAAGGAAGATGATAGCGGCCGGTCAGTTCGCCGATTTCACCCATATAGCGGGCTACGATGTCAGGAACTTCTTCATAGTACTTGTTGGAAGCCTCGCGGGCCTGGAAGTATACGTCCGGGTTCTGTGCGGTACCACGGGTGACGGGCTTGTTGGGGTTGAGAGCCCTTGTGCGGAATCTTGCGAGGGCCTTCTCGCTTACGAGCGGACGAAGGTCTTCAGCCTCGAGCACTTCGATCTTCTGGATTTCGTGAGAAGTGCGGAAGCCGTCGAAGAAATGCAGGAAAGGCACGCTTGACTTGATTGCTGAAAGATGGGCTACAGCCGCGATGTCCATGGCTTCCTGAACGCTGTCAGATGCCAGCATTGCGAAACCTGTGGCGCGGGCACTCATCACATCCTGGTGGTCGCCGAAGATTGAGAGCGACTGGGCGGCAAGGGCGCGGGCTGATACGTGGAATACTGCAGGGAGAAGTTCGCCTGAGATCTTGTACATATTGGGGATCATCAGCAGCAGACCCTGGCTGGCTGTAAAGGTGGTGGTGAGGGCACCTGCCTGGAGTGAACCGTGAACGGCACCTGCCGCACCGCCTTCACTCTGCATCTCGGTGACCTGGACGGTCTCGCCGAACATGTTCTTCTTTCCGAAAGCTGCCCACTCGTCAACCAGCTCTGCCATTGTAGAGGATGGAGTAATAGGGTAGATAGCCGCATGCTCACTGAACAGGTATGCAACGTGAGCAGCGGCAAAATTGCCATCACAAGTGATGAATTTCTTTTCTTTTGCCATCTTTTAAGTGTTTAATATTTAGATATATATGACTATTGACCAATTTTGGCGTACAATCGTGTAAAATTAGCACTTTATTTCGTGAAATGACAAAAAAAGTGATACGGCAAGTATCACTTTTTCTTTATGTTATGTGGCTTGTGTCAGCAGATTATCCTCTTCACCAGATTCGTGAGGACAGCTCCGGGCCCGAGCTCGGTGAAATCCTCCGCCCCTGCCTGCGACATATTGGTCACGGACTGGCTCCAGAGCACCGGTCTGGTAAGCTGGCCGATGAGGTTCGCCTTGATTTCGGAAGGATCGGTGTGGGGCAGTCCGTCGGTGTTCTGGAAGACCGGGCAGACAGGCGCCCTGAACGGAGTGGACTCTATCGCTCCGGCAAGCGCGGCGCGGGCCGGCTCCATCAGCGGAGAGTGGAAAGCTCCTCCCACCGGAAGCGGAAGCGCCCTTTTGGCTCCGGCGGCTTTGGCGGCGGCGCAGGCCCTGTCGACAGCATCGGGTTCACCCGAGATAACCAGCTGCCCCGGACAGTTGTAATTGGCAGGCACCACGATGCCTTCTGTCTGTTCGCAGACGCCGGCCACCTTTTCGTCATCGAGCATCAGTATCGCAGCCATCTTGCCGGGATGGGCCTTGCAGGCTTCGTTCATCGCCTCGGCACGGGCTGCGACCAGCCGCAGGGCGTCTTCGAAGCCGAGCACGCCTGCTGCCACAAGAGCTGAATATTCGCCGAGGGAATGGCCCGCCACCATATCAGGAACGCAGCCGCACGCACGCATCGCTGCGACGGAATGAATGAAAACGGCAGGCTGTGTGACGCGGGTCTCGCGCAGCTGGCTGTCGCTCCCTTCGAACATAATCCTGACTATGTCGAAGCCGAGCACTTCTGCTGCCTTGTCGAAGACTTCCCTGGCCTCGGGAGAACTTTCGTACAGGTCCCTGCCCATTCCGGTGAACTGGGATCCCTGACCGGGAAATATGTATGCCTTCATTTCGAGCCCAAATTTATGAAACGGTCAAAGTTAACGATAAATGTTGTACTTTTGTCCCGACTTAGGGCGCCCGTAGTTTAATGGATAGAATTGAGGATTCCGGTTCCTTAGGTTGGGGTTCGATTCCCCACGGGCGTACCAATTTCTATTTTCTGCGCATTACCTCCCGGTAGAGTTTCCTGAAGAACCGCTTGTCGCTCTTTTCGATGCGACGGTCCGCCTTTTTGAGGATGCGCTGCTCGCGCGGCGTCATTTCGGGCAAAGGAGCCGGAGCTGCTTGCTCGACAGCCTGCGGTTTTTCCTCGACAGCTTCGGCCTGAGGCTGCTCTTCGGTCTGCTCGCGTCTGACGGGTCTGGGCCTCCTTGCGGCAGGCTGCCTCTCCTCCTCGTCTATTTCTTCTTCAGGCGGCAGGATCTGCAGCGAATCTGCGGCGGCAGGCGCAATATCCTCCGGCACGACAGCAAGCGAGTCGGGCAGGGCAAGCAATGAATCAGGCAGAGCCAGCAGCGAATCGGGGGCAGCCAGCAAGGCGGTGTCCTGTGCCGCGGCGGCAATGGAGTCCCTTCTGGCTCTTGCACGGATGCGGGCGTCCTCCCTGTCCATTATCTGCTTGTAGACATTGCTCATATACCTGTTGAAATAGCGGTCCGACACGCGGAACACAGGCATCTGCACATCTTCGTACGCCTCTCTTTCGGACGGCTTCAGGCTGCGGCGCGTCACGACGAACCTGCTGCGAGGCCTCTCGTCGCCCCTCCACTGGAAACCTTTGATACGCTGTTTGTCGATCTCGAGGTTATAGACGGGGTAAGCGTCGCTCTGGGTCTGCTCATAATATTTGATGCGCTGTGCCGTTCCATCCTTGAGGGCCATCGTCATAAAGCGTGATTCCTTGATGTTGATGGTGGTTATCTCTTCCTTCTCCTTCAGATAGAACATCGCGTTCACGCCTCCGAGCGCGTCATAGCGGTAGAGGTCGTCGTCGCTGAAATGGCCCACCATCTCAGTGCTCTTGATCTGGTTGAAATGCACGGAATCTTCCTGCATCACAAGCATTGCGTTCTGCTGCATGCTGCCCCGGCGCAGGCTTTCGTCCTGCATCAGCAGTATCATAAGGTCCGCCGTCAGCTGGTTGCGGGTCTTGTACCACATCACGGGGTTGCCGAACATCCTGGCCAGGGAATCGATGTCACTGTAGGCCAGCGAGTCGCAGAGCAGCTGCATATCGGAACGGAATATCCTGACATTCGGCCATCCCTGGATATACTTTATCCTTGTAGTATCGGGGCCAGCGGCAGCCTGGACGACCGTGGAGTCCGCCGCTGCCACTGCCGCGACGGTGGTATCGGCCACGGCGGCAACCGTCGAATCGGCGGCAACCGCAAATCCGGCGCTGTCGGCAGGGGCCGCGCTGCCACGGAGTGCTCTCGGAGACGCTTCGGCGACATCCTGCGGAGCCTCGGCAGGAGCCTGCTCCTCCGCGGGCGTTTCGCTCACCTCCGGTTCCGGCAGGGACCCGAACTGCGCGATGATTTTCGATTTTTCTTCCGCCGGATCGAGACCGGCAGCATTGTACAGCGAGTCCGAAGCGGGGATGCCGAGAGCGGCAAGGCTGTCGACCGTATTCTGGGCCGCAAGCTTTTCCCTGCGCTGCCTTGCTATGTTCTCGGGCTTCTTCGCCTCAGCCTCCGCCAGGGCCTTGGCCCTTTCTTCGGCAGCCTTGGTTTCTGCCTCCGCTATTGCATCGAACAGTATGTCGTCAC
>JAGCFF010000079.1 GCA_017650285.1 Bacteroidales bacterium | reverse complement strand
TGCCATATGTACAAGCGCAACGGATATTACTACATATTCTCTATCGACTGGCCGCGCGGCGGCGTACGTCGCGAGATCTGCAACCGCAGCCGCAACATTATGGGCCCGTACGAGCAGAAAACCGTTCTCTACACTACGCTGAACGAGGGCCGCGGAGGCTTCTCTGCCAACGGTGTGGCCCAGGGCGGTATCGTCGACACACCTACCGGCGAGTGGTATGCCTTCCTCTTCCAGGACCACGGTCCGCTCGGCCGCTGCCCTGTGCTCGTGCCGATGGAGTGGGGTGACGACGACTGGCCGATAATGGCCGGCGGAGATGCTGCCGGAGCCGCTACAGGCAAGACCTACGGCATGGCCCAGGCTCCCGAGGTGGGTGTGATGCCTGCCGAGGTTAGCGTAAAGACCAAGACCGTCACTGTGGCCAACTGGTTCGGCAGCGACGAGTTCGACTATAACGCAAACAAGCTCGGCCTGGCCTGGCAGTGGAACCACAATCCTGTGGCAGAAGGCTGGAGCGTGACCGAACGTCCGGGCTGGCTGCGTCTCAAACCCGTTTCCCTCGCTCCCAACATCCTCAGGGCGCGCAACTCTCCGTCACAGAGGCTGCCCGGTCCCCGCTGCGACACTGAAGTCCTGCTCGATTTCAGCGGACTGCAGGCAGGCGACAGAGCCGGTATCTGCGCTTTCCAGAGCAATTATGCATCTGTCGGCATAGCCGTGGATGAGAACGGTGCTAAAACCCTGAGCGTGATGATGCGCACGGGCGGAGGAAACAAGCGTATGCTCGGCGCTGACGACGACGGTGCGCAGGAGATGCTTTCTGTCCCTGTTCCCGCCGGACTGTCTACGGTGAACCTGAAGATAAAATATATCTTCGATCCTGCCGACGACAACGACAAGAAGCGCGACTTCGCTACGCTGGAATACTCTTTTGACGGCGGTAAAAGCTGGAAAGACTGCGGAGTGGAACTGCAGATGCGCTATACCCTCGACATCTTTATGGGATACCGCACATTCCTGTATTGCTACTCAACCCTGGCAACAGGCGGACACGCAGACTTCGACTATTATCACGTAGACGTCAGATAGCCTTTTCCTGCTCTTCGTCCGCGGTTCCCGCGAAACGTTTCTGGTACTCCTTGGCTGACACTCCGAAGAATTGCTTGAATGCAGTCGAGAAGACGGAGGGATTGCTGTATCCCACCGAGTAGGCTATCTGTGCTATGTTCTTCTTGTCGCCCTTGAGCAGCTGGGCCGCCTGGTTCAGGCGGATGGCGCGGATATACTCTCCGGGAGACGAGCCTGTGATTTCCTTGATCTTGCGGTGCAGATGGCCCCTGCTTATTCCGATGGCGTCTGCCAGCATCTCGACGTTGAGGCCGGGGTCTGAAAGGTGCTCGTTGATGACGGCGAGGACTCTCTGCATCAGGGAGTCGTTGTTGCTCTGCAGCTCTATGGGCTGAAGCATATCCTTGGACAGCTGTTTCTCCTTGATGTGGCTGGCCAGGCGCGAGCGGTTCATTATGAGGTTGTGGCAGCTCAGCACGAACTCCTCCTCGTTGAACGGCTTCGAAATGATGGCGTCGGCGCCGGTCTGGAGGCCCTGCACCCTGATGTCTTCTCCGGGCAGCGCCGTGAGCAGCAATACCGGCACGTGGGCGGTGTTCGCGTTGCTCTTGAGACGTTTCACCAGGGAGATGCCGTCGATCTCGTTCATCATCACTTCGGCAATGACAAGGTCTGGCACTTCGGTCAGCGCTGCGTTGAGGCCTTCCGTAGGGTTGGTGAATGTAGTGACGTTGTAGCTGTGTCTCAATATCTTGCTCAGATAGACGCAGATGTCCCTGCTCTCGTCGATGGCGACGATCGAATGTTTCTTGCCGGAAGAGGCGGGGTTGAGGTCGGCTCCGGTGATCATCTTCCAGGTCTCTTCGGTCAGGTTCTCGCGGTTGGTGATCTGGCTTTTCGGAATATGTGAGTTGCCCAGTGGCAGCTTGATCGTGAAGACAGTGCCCTTGCGGTCCGAGCGGTTGGCGCAGGTGATGGTGCCGTAATGCTGGAGGACTATCTCCCTGCAGAGGTACAGTTCCAGATTGGCGCCAGAGACTGTGCCGGACTCGGAGTGGCGGAACAGTTCGAACATATTCTGGATACGGTCCTTCTCAATGCCGTTGCCTGTATCCTTTATCGCTATGATGGCGGCTTTGTCGTCACTGGACAGTTCGACGTCTACGCTTCCCCCTGACGGAGTGGATCTGATGCAGTAATCGAGCAGGTTCATCAGCACTTCGTCGAAAAGACCCCTGTCCAGCCACGCCGAGATCTTCTCCTTGTCGCAATGGAAGGCTAGCTCCACCTGGCTCAGATTGGCCTGGTAGGACAGCGTCGGTATGGCGTTGGAGAGATACTTCACCAGGTCGATTTCCCTGAAAGCCAATTCGCTGTCGGGCTTGTCGAGCCTGTCGGCGTTGAGGAACCTGTCGAGCAGGGTGGTGACCTTCTCGGCATTCTTCAGCATAGATTTCAGCTCGATGTCCGTCTCCTCGTCGTAGCTGTTCCTGGTGAGTTTCTGCAGAGGAGTCGCGATCAGGGTTATAGGAGTCCTGATCTCGTTGGTCAGATATGTAAGGTATTCGAGTTTCTTCTTTGTGGATTCATTCTGTGCGGCTGCTTTTCTGGCTGCCCTGCGGCAGATGAGCCATACTGCGAGACCTGCGACAGCTGCTGCGACGATGCAGGCTGGAACGAGCAGAATCGGGGTGACACTTGATGTCAGAAAATGTAAAATGAAAAACCGTTGCATGTGACAAAGATAGACATATATCGGTATCGCTATCCGCGGCTGTCACAAATCGTAAAACAATTGGTACAAAAATGGGATGCTATGAAACACATCAAAATTTTCGTGATGCAAAAGATAAAGTCTATATCCTGCCCCCGCCGTATCTTTGCACTGAACCATTAAGCCCGCGTTGTTAGGCAATAATAGTGTTTAGGTGGGTAGGGGTGGCGGTATTCCCGTCGCCCCTACATTTTTTTTATATTGCGGCTAGAGGTCCGTCCAGCGGATTTCGGAGTCGCGGCCCCAGTAGGTCATCTGGCGCTTGGCGTAGTGGCGGGTGTTGCGCTTGATGGCCTCGACTGCCTCGTCGAGAGTGGAGTCGCCGTCGAAATATGAGAACAGTTCTTTATATCCCACAGTGTTCAGCGCCGTGAGATTCCGCAGCGGCAGCAGTGACCTGGCCTCTTCGAGCAGCCCCTGCTCCATCATTATGTCCACGCGCCGGTCGATGCGCTCATATAGGACGCTGCGTTCCCTTCGGAGCCCGATCTTCTCTATTTCGAAAGGACGCTGCTTGGATGTCGAGGTCTTGAAGTCGGAGAACTTCCTGCCGGTGGCGATAGTCACCTCGAGAGCCCTCACCACCCTCTGCCAGTTGGCAATGTCTATGGCTGCGTAGCTCTCCGGGTCGAGCCTCTTGAGATCCATACGGAGCGATTCCACGCCTTCGTCCTTCACCCGCTGCGTGAGCTGTTCGCGCAGGTCCGGGTCGGCGGGCGGGAAATCGTCGAGCCCCTTGCACAGGGCGTCGATGTAGAAGCCGGAACCTCCGGCCATCACCACGTTGTCGTATTTCTTGAAAAGCTCTTCGAGCAGCGCCATCGCGTCCAGCTCGAACATACCTGCGGTATATGGCTCCTGCACGGAGCGGCAGGCGATGAAATGGTGCTTCACCCGGCCGAGCTCCTCGGGAGTGGGGCGGGCCACGCCTATCGACATCTCCCTGAAGATCTGGCGCGAGTCGCAGTTGACGATCTCGGTGCCGAGACTCTCCGCCAGGCTGATGGCATAGTCTGTCTTCCCCACAGCCGTGGGGCCTAGCACTATCGTCAGTTTTTTGGGCATTTAAAAAGCTGGTTAGTCGTCTGAACCGGAATCCACTCCGTCCTCGAACTCGCTGAAGACGTCGTCGTCCTTTTCGTCGTCCTGGTCATCGTCGTCCTCGTCGTCTTCGTCGAGGACTGCGCTGCCGCTTGTGCGGGGAATGTAGACCTGGGGATCCTCATACTTGGCCGAGAACTGGTCGGGGTTGTGGCCCTTCTCGAGGACAGTCTGGGGATAATGGCTCCTGGGGTCCTCGGGCGACTCGCCGACTATGGTCAGGACGATGCAGTTGTTGTGGTGCATATCGTAGCAGAACTGAAGCATGTTCTGGCCCTTTTCCGCCAGCTGTTCGAAAGATATGCGGTCCATGGACCCGTAGCCGAGGTCGAAGAGGCCGTACACGGCGCTCATCTTGCCGTTGTCGTCGACGGCCCTGTAGACTACGATCTGATCCGAAGAGAAACACAGATCGTTGATTATGAATTTGTTGAAATCAAACAGACTCATACGTGCAGGGATTTCATATTCCCTGACGAACACCTTGCTGGAAGGAATCGTTGCTCTTATTTTGTAGATCATATCAGTAAGCCGGAGCTCGTTTCATCTTTGCAAAAATATAAATAAAAGCCTACTTTTGCAATCTGTAATGGATTCAGTTACAAAACCGGCAACAGATAGCTACAAGAGCATCGCAGCCCCCTCAAGAGGCCTTTATAAAGACAAAGGGAGCAAATTTCTCTCTTTCGCGTATCCGGTTTCTTCAGAAGCACAGATCAAGGACATCGTAGCCTCCCTCAAAAAGGAATATTTCGACGCACGTCACCACTGCTATGCGTACCGTCTCGGACTCGCCGGCGACAGGTGGCGCGCCAACGACGACGGAGAGCCCTCTTCGACCGCCGGCCGTCCCATCCTCGGCCAGATCCTTTCGGCCGACCTGAGCGACATACTCATAGTCGTGGTCCGCTATTTCGGAGGGATCCTGCTGGGCACTTCAGGCCTCACAGTGGCCTACAAGAGCGCAGCGGCCGATGCCATAGCCAACGGCACCATAGTGGAGAAGATAGCTTCCGAGCTGTTCGAGATAAGGTTCGACTACCTGCAGATGAACGATGTGATGAAGGCCCTCAAGGAGCTTCAGATCGCCCCGATTGAGCAGAGTTTCGACGAGAAGTGCCTCATCGTGGCCCCGGTCCGCCTTCGTGACATCCCCCGTTTCAAGGAAATGCTAAAAAGTACAGATATATGCCAAAGAGTTTGATATCAATCCACGATTTTTCCAAGGAGGAGATGCTCCATATTCTGGATGTGGCTTCCGAGATGGAAAAGAACAAGTCCCAGAAGATCCTGGACGGCAAGGTGGTAGCCTGCCTGTTCTTCGAGCCTTCGACCCGCACGCGACTGAGTTTCGAGACGGCTGCCAACCGTCTGGGCGCAAGGGTCATCGGGTTCAGCGACGTGGGCAACACCTCCATCAGCAAGGGAGAGAGCCTCAAGGACACCATCAAGATGGTTTCCAACTATGTCGACATCATCGTGATGCGCCATCCCCTCGAGGGTGCGGCCCGCTATGCCAGCGAGGTCAGCAACCTGCCGGTGGTCAACGCGGGCGACGGTGCCAACCAGCATCCCAGCCAGACTCTGCTGGATATGTATTCGATCCGTCAGTCGCAGGGCCGCCTCGACGGTCTGACCATCAATATGGTGGGTGACCTCAAATACGGCCGCACGGTGCATTCCCTGCTGCAGGCTATGAGCCACTTCGACCCGAGCTTCGTCTTCACCGCTCCGGCCGAGCTGCAGATGCCTATGGAATACAAGCAGTTCCTCACCGAGCGCGGCATAGCCTACCGTGAGACCACTTCCCTCAACGAGCACCTGAACGACTGCGACATCCTCTATATGACCAGGGTGCAGCAGGAGCGCTTCAGCGACCCGATGGAATACGAGAAGGTGAAGGATGTCTACAGGCTCGACGCAAGTATGCTCGGCGGCGTGCGCAGCAATATGAAGATACTCCATCCGCTGCCCCGCATCAACGAGATTTCGCTCGACGTGGACGACACCCCTTATGCATATTATTTCAAACAGGCCGAGAACGGAATGTATGTCCGTATGGCGATCATCGCCTGCCTGCTGGGCTACAGATAACAGGAGGAACGAAGTATGACAACAACAGCAAGACAACTCATAGTCAACGCCATCGAGAACGGCACCGTGCTCGACCACATTCCTTCGGAGAACCTCTTCAAGGTGGTGGACATCCTGAACCTGGCGGAGTCGCAGAACCAGATCACCATAGGCAGCAACCTCGAGAGCAAGAGCTTCGGCCGCAAGGGCATCATCAAGGTCGCTGACCGCTATTTCGAGGACAACGAGCTCAACCGCATAGCTCTGGTCGCTCCCCAGGCCACCATCAATATCATCAAGGACTACAAGGTCATCGAGAAGCACAAGATCTCCATTCCGGAGGAGGTTTTCGGCATAGGCAAGTGCGCCAATCCGATGTGCGTCACCAACCACCAGAAGATAGCCACACGCTTCAAGACCATAGTGGAGGGAGACCGCATCAATCTTCTCTGTCATTTTTGTGAAAAGACCACAAATATTATAAATTTGTAGCCCCTTACCAGACCCTTTTGAAATCAATATAATCAACTGAATAAATGAAGAAAGCTTACAATTTTACCGCCGGCCCGTGCGTGCTGCCTCAGCCTGCCATCGATGCAGCCATCGAGGCTCTCAAGGATTTTGCAGGAACAGGCGTTCCGGTTGTTTCAATTTCCCACCGCACCAAAGAGTGGACAGCCGTTATGGACGAAGCCCGCAGTCTCTGGAAGGAACTTCTCAACATCCCTGACAATTACGAAGTCCTTTTCCTCGGCGGAGGTGCATCAATGCAGTTCCTTTATGTCGCCATGAACTTCCTGGAGCATAAAGCCGCATATCTCGAGACAGGTGTCTGGGCAAAGAAAGCCCTCAAGGAAGCCAAGGGACTCGGCGACGCTTATGCGCTGGCATCGAGTGCAGACAAGACTTTCAGCTACATACCCAAGGATTATGTGATCCCCACTGATATCGACTATTTCCATATCACTTCGAACAATACCATCTACGGCACCGAGATCAGGCACGACATCGACAGTCCCGTTCCCCTGATCGCCGATATGTCTTCAGACATCCTGAGCCGTCCGGTGGATGTGAGCAAGTACGCCCTCATCTACGGCGGTGCGCAGAAGAACGTGGGTCCTGCCGGCCTGGCATTCGCCATCGTCAACAAGGACGCCCTCGGCAAGGTAAGCCGCTATATCCCCACAATGCTCGACTACCGCACCCATATCGAGGGCGGTTCGATGTTCAACACTCCTCCGGTATTCCCGATCTTCGTGATGACCGAGACCCTCAAGTGGCTCAAGGGCATCGGCGGCGTTGAGGCCATCAACAAGCTCAATGTGGCCAAGGCCGAGAAGCTCTATGCAGAGATCGACCGCAACAGCCTCTTCCGCGGCACCGCAGCCAAGGAGGACCGCTCTATAATGAACGTTTGCTTCGTGATGGCAGAGGGCAGGGAAGCCCTTCAGGACGAGTTCCTGGCCTTCGCACAGAGCAAAGGTATGGTAGGTATCAAGGGCCACCGCTCAGTCGGCGGCTTCCGCGCATCCATCTACAACGCCTGCCCTATGGAGGCCGTGGATGCTCTCATCGCTTGCATGCAGGAATTCGAAGCAGATAAAAAGTAAGAAAATGAAAGTATTGGTAGCAACAGAGAAACCTTTCGCAGCAGTCGCCGTGAAGGGTATCCGTGAAATTGTAGAAAACGCAGGCCATAAGTTCGTGGCCCTCGAGAAATATACCGACCAGAAAGAGCTGCTCAAGGCCGTCAAGGACGCCGACGCCCTCATCGTACGTTCCGACAAGGTCACTGCCGACGTGGTCAACGCGGCCAAGAACCTCAAGATCGTTGTCAGGGCCGGAGCCGGCTATGACAACCTCGACCTCGACGCTCTCAGCGCAGCAAAGGTGGTGGCAATGAACACCCCCGGCCAGAACTCCAATGCAGTGGCCGAGCTTGCAGTGAGCTTTATGGTCTATATGTCACGCAACCAGTACACTCCCGCCACCGGCAGCGAGCTGAAGGGCAAGACCCTCGGCGTGCAGGCCTATGGCAACGTGGGCCGTCTCGTGGCCAATATCGCCAAAGGTTTCGGCATGAACATAATGGCTTTCGACCCGTTCATCCCTGCCGAGAAGATCGAGGCTGACGGAGTCAAGGTTGCCTCTTCGCTCGAAGAGCTCTACAGCAGCAGCAACTTCATTTCGCTCCACATCCCCGTCACTCCGCAGACCAAGGGCTCTATCGGCTATGCTCTCCTGAGCCGTATGCCGAAGGGCGGCTGCCTGGTGAACACTGCCCGCAAGGAAGTCATCAACGAGGCTGAACTGGTGAAGGTGCTTACCGAGCGCGAAGACCTCAAGTACATCACCGACATCGCTGCCGACAACCAGGCCGAGCTGAACGAGAAATTCGGTGTGCGCGTGTTTGCAACTCCCAAGAAGATGGGTGCCCAGACCTCTGAGGCCAACATCAACGCCGGACTTGCCGCAGCCCGCCAGATCTGCGATTTCTTCGCAACGGGCAACACCCGTTTCCAACTTAACAGGTTCTAAGATTCTGAATAATGGTAAAAGTAAAACCCTTCGCCGCTATCAGGCCGCCCAAGGCGGTCGTCAAGGAAGTGGCGAGCCGTCCCTATGACGTGCTGTCGTCTGAAGAAGCCAAGGCTGAAGCCGGCGAGAAGTCGCTGCTTCACATCATCAAACCCGAAATAGATTTCGACCCCATAGCCGAGGAGCAGGATCCGCGCGTGTATGAGAAGGCCGTGGAGAATTTCAAGCTCTGGCAGCAGAGGGGCTGGCTTGTTCAAGATGCGAAGGAGTATTACTACGTCTATGCCCAGACTATGGGAGACCGCACCCAGTACGGCCTCGTGGTCTGCGCCAACGTCGAAGACTATATGAGCGGTGCCATCAAGAAGCACGAGCTCACCCGCAAGGACAAGGAAGACGACCGTATGAAGCACGTCCGCATCCAGAGTGCGAACCTGGAGCCCGTGTTCTTCGCTTATCCCGACAATTCAGTGATCGACGCAATCGTGGCCAAATATATCGCCGGCCCGGCGGAGTATGACTTCGTGGCTGACGACGGTTTCGGCCACAAGCTCTGGGTGATCGACGATCCGAAGGACATCGAGGCCATCACTGCGGCCTTCGCTTCCATTCCTGCCTTTTACGTGGCCGACGGACATCACCGCACTGCAGCGGCAGCCCGCGTCGGAGCAGAGCGCAGGGACAGCAATCCGGCTCACGACGGCACTGAGGAATACAACTACTTCATGGCAGTGGTGTTCCCGCAGAGCCAGCTCAGGATAATGGATTACAACAGGGTGGTGAAGGACCTTGCAGGCTTGAGCCGGGAAGAGTTCCTGGAGGCCCTCGGCAAGGACTTCGTGGTGGAAGAGGCAAGCTGCAGCGGCCCCTACCGTCCGTGCAGGCTCCACAACTTCTCGATGTACCTCGGCGGACGCTGGTATTCGCTCACTGCCAGGGAAGGCACCTACGACGACAAGGACCCCATCGGAGTCCTGGATGTGACCGTTCTCTCCAACCTCGTGCTCGAGAAGATCCTGCACATCGGAGACCTGCGCACTTCCGACAGGATCGATTTCGTGGGTGGCATCCGCGGTCTGGGAGAGCTGCAGCGCCGCGTCGACAGCGGCGAGATGGCAGTGGCCTTCGCCCTTTATCCCGTGACGATGGACCAGCTCGTGAGCATAGCCGACACCGGAAACATAATGCCGCCGAAAACCACCTGGTTCGAACCTAAACTACGCAGCGGCATCACCATACACAAGTTCTAACAACGAAGACATGACAGATTACTCTATGAACGCCAACCTGCTGGAAAGGGCGCTCTGCAAACCGTGCAGCTCTTTCACCAAGCAGGACCTGATCGATTTTTGCATCGCCGCCAAGGTGGAATTCGTCAATTTCCACTATTGCAGTTTTGACGGCAAGTTCAAGACGTTGAATTTCGTGATCCACAGTCTGGAGCATCTCGACAACATCCTGACTGCCGGTGAGCGTGTGGACGGAAGCAACCTGTTCCCGTTCATCAAGGCTGGCGAGAGCGACCTGTATGTCATTCCCAAATACAAGACTGCCTTCCTGAATCCTTTCAGCGAGGTTCCGACGCTCGACCTTCTCTGCTCTTTCTACGGACGCGACGGCAAGCCGTACGAGAGCTCTCCCGAGTATATCCTTCACAAGGCCCACCAGGCCCTGACTGCCACCACAGGCCTCAGGATGCAGGCGATGGGCGAGCTGGAGCACTACGTCATCAGCAAGAAGGAGGATATGTATCCCGTGCCTGACCAGAAGGGCTATCACGAGAGCGCTCCCTTCAACAAGTCGACCGAATACCGCAACGAGGCTATGCGCCTCATCGCCCAGTCCGGCGGCAAGATCAAGTACGGCCACAGCGAGGTGGGCAACTTCTGCCAGGACGGCTGGAACTACGAGCAGAACGAGATAGAGTTCCTGCCCGTGGACATCGAGGATGCCGCAGACCAGCTTGTGATCGCAAAGTGGATCATGCGCGAGCTGGCCTACAAGCGCGGCCTCACTATCACCTTCGCCCCGAAGATCACGGTGGGCCAGGCCGGCAGCGGACTGCACGTGCATATGAAGTTCACCCGCGACGACCGCAGCGTGATGGTCAAGGACGTGAACGTTCCGGCAGATGCAGGCGACGGCAAGGACAATCTCACCGAGGAATGCCGCAGGGCTATCGCTGGCCTTATGATGGCCGGCACTTCGCTCCCTGCCTTCGGCAATCCCAACCCGCTCTCATATCTGCGCCTCGTTCCCAACCAGGAGGCTCCGACTTCTCTCTGCTGGTCGTTCAGCAACCGCAGCGCCCTGGTGCGCATTCCTCTGGGCTGGGCAGGATGCAGCGATATGGCTGCCGATCTCAACGGAACCAAAGAGGTTCCTGACGTCGATTTCAGCAAGAAGCAGACTTTCGAGTGGAGGGCTTCCGACGGATGTGCGGACATCTATATGCTTATGGCTGCCCTCTGCGCCGCAGTACGCCACGGTTTCGAGGTGCCTGAGGCTCTCGATGTTGCCGACAGGACCTATGTGGGACTCGGCGTCGACATCCACGACAAGGAGCACAGTTCGCTGGCGGAATCCCTGGAGCAGCTTCCGGATTCCTGCGTGGCTGCGGCTGCGGAACTTCAGAAGGACCGCGACATCTATACTTCGAAGGGTGTTTTCTCCGACAGCATCATCGACTATCTGGAGCGCTACCTGCGCAACTTCGACGATGCGCAACTGCGGGAGGCCATCTCAGGCAGCAAGACGCTTACGATGGATCTCGTCAAGCAGAACCTTCACGTCGGTTAAGAAATCTCATCAGGAATTTGTAGAGACAGTATCCTGCGGCGGCGAAGGCTGCTCCGCACAGGATGCCTGTGAGCACGTCCAGCGGATAGTGATGCCCCAGGTACGAGCGGCTGTAGCACACCAGCAGCGCCCAAATCAGTGACGCTGCGGTCCAGGCCCTGCGCCTGAAGATGAGCGATGTCACCAGAGCAAAGCAAACGGTGTTGGCTGCGTGGCCTGAGAAGAAGCCGTAGGGGCTGCCTGCTCCTGCGATCAGCCTCACCATACTGCCGATTTCGGAATCGAAGCCGGGCCTCGGACGGCAGACGGCGTTGCGCACGAAGTTAGCGAGGTGGTCGGTGCAAAGATAGCAGAGCAGCACCGTCGCGACGGCGGCCAGCCCGGCTTGCCAGGCTTTGGTGCGGCTGCATTCGCTGCGGTAAAGACTGCGGGGGGAGTATGCTTTCGGGATGAACAAGGCTATCGCTACGAGGATGTACAGCGGAAACCATACGGTGACTGCGGACATCGTGGCCATAAGCTTGTCTGCCCACGGCGACGTCCAGTGATTGATGGCGAGAAGCAGTTGCTTGTCGAGGTCGATAAGCCTGTCCATAATGGTTCGTTACGGCCTGTAGAAAGGCAGCTTGACTACCTTTGCCTTGAGCAGGCGGCCGCGCACGCTGATGAAGATCTCGCTGTCTACAGCCTTGTGCGCTGCATCGACGTAGCCCAGGCCGATGGCTTTCTTCACTGAGGGGCCCATAGTTCCCGAGGTCACGTGGCCGATGACTGCACCTGCGGCGTCGCAGATGTCGTAACCGTGGCGTGCGATGCCCTTGTCCACAAGCTCGAAGCCTACCAGGCGGCGCTTGATGCCGTTTGCCTTGAGCTGCTCCATATAGGCGCGGTCGACGAAGTCGCCTTTGGTGTCGTTGAACTTGGTGATCCAGCCGAGGCCTGCCTCGAGGGGTGAGGTGGTGTCGTCGATGTCGTTGCCGTAGAGGCAGAAGCCCATCTCCAGACGGAGGGTGTCGCGGGCTCCGAGGCCTATCGGCTTGATGCCGAACTCGTCGCCTGCCTCGAACACTGCGTTCCACAGCTTGTCGCCGTCTTCGTTGGCTACGTAGATCTCGCATCCGCCGCTTCCGGTGTATCCGGTGGTGGAGAGTATGGCGTCGTGGATGCCGGCGATGTCAACTTTCTGGAAGGTGTAGTATTCCATCGACATTATGTCCTGCTTGCAGATCTTCTGCATTGCTTCCATTGCCTTGGGGCCCTGAACTGCGAGCTGGCAGATTTCGTCGGAAGCGTTGTAGAGTTCCTTGCCGGGAGTCATCCCGAACTTGTCGGCGAAGCTGCACAGGTGCTGCCAGTCCTTGTCGATGTTGGCTGCATTCACTGCGAGGAGATATGTCCTGTCGTCGATGCAGTATACGATCAGGTCGTCCACGATGCCTCCGCGGCCGTTGGGCAGGCAGGTGTACTGTGCCTTGCCGGGATGGAGTACCGACACGTCGTTGGTTGTCACATACTGCAGGAAAGCCGTAGCAGAAGGACCCTTCACCCAGATTTCTCCCATATGGGACACGTCGAACACTCCTACTCCGTTGCGGACGGTGGCGTGCTCGTCATTGATTCCTGTATATTCGATCGGCATCAGGTAGCCTGCAAACGGGGCCATCTTGGCGCCCAGGGCGATGTGTTTTTCTGTAAATACGGTTTTCTTTTCCATTATCTATTCGTGAAATGCGGTTGTGGTGTCATAGATCCAGATGTCGTAGGGGCAGGTCTTCTCGTACCTCTTGAAGTCGCCCATACTGCGCAGGGCTTCGTTCAGGTCGTCGGTGCCGCTGGCCAGGATGACGTCGTATCCTGACTTGAAGCGCACGGCGGTTATGTCGTAGCCCTTGCTTTCGAGATATGCCTTGTAATTGACGGCATTTGCCGGAACTTTGAAACCACCGAGCGCTACGTAATAGCGGTGCGAAACGGTGTGGTCTGCGGCTTCCTGCTCCGCAGCGATGCGTTCGGCCTCTGCCTGTGCGGCGGCACAGGAATCATACTTGGCTTGTGCTATTGCGGCTTCCTGTTCGAGCCTGAGAATCTCAAGGTCCTTCGATGTCGGCTTGCCCAGCATTGCGCGGAAGACATCACAGCTGCTGAGCATTATGCAGGCGATCATCAATACTGCGGACAATCTTGAAAATTTCATCTAAACAGGCGTTTTGTGCTTACACAAAAGTAGACAATTAACGCATCAAAGGCAAAAAAATCGTATATTTACACTTAACCACACAACAGCTGCAAATGATAGAAAAAACACTGTCGCTTGAACACTTCGATCCGGTAGAAATCTATGGAGTCAACAACAAAAACCTCAATCTTTTCAAATCTCATTTTCCGAAAGTTAAAGCGGTTGCCCGGGGTTCCCAAATTGCAGTGGAGGGTGCCCAGGAGGATATTGAAGAATTTGAAGCGGCTTTCAACGCCCTCCTTGCAATCAAGGAGTCCAAGGGTGTAATCAACGAGTATGACATTGACTTCCTCTTCGAGGAGGCTGGCCGCGAGGCTGAGGTGGGCAAGGTGGATATGCACACTGCCGACGACTACATCATTGTCTACGGCAATGACGGCAAGTGCATCAAGGCCCGCACGAAGAATCAGAAGCGGCTGGTCAAGGAGTATTACGACAATGACCTGATCTTTGCGCTCGGTCCTGCGGGCACGGGCAAGACCTATACTGCCATCGCTCTGGCGGTGAGGGCTCTCAAGAACCGCGAGGTCAAGAGGCTCATCCTCACCAGGCCGGCTGTGGAGGCGGGGGAGAGGCTTGGCTTCCTGCCGGGCGACCTCAAGGAGAAGCTGGATCCGTATCTGCAGCCGCTGTACGATGCTCTGCAGGATATGATTCCTGCGAAGAAGCTGCAGGCGTTTATGGAGGACGGCACTATCCAGATCGCTCCTCTGGCTTATATGCGCGGCCGCACTCTCGACCGTGCTTTCGTGATTCTCGACGAGGCGCAGAATACTTCGCTGGGCCAGCTGAAGATGTTCCTGACTCGTATGGGCAACGAGGCGAAGTTCATCGT